>NZ_BAUP01000033.1:0-9261 GCF_000648275.1 Holospora elegans E1
TCATTACAAACACGCTCAAAGATATGAGTGAATGCATGTTTATGATGATCATGGGTGGTGAATTGAATTCTGTTATCTGTAAGGACTTTGTGTATTTTATAAGGTACAGCATTAATAAGGTTGCACAAAACCGCTGCAGTACTCATTTTATTCTGACTTTTAGAAGCTCTGCATATGCAAATTTTGATGTTCTATTTATTTCCTACAAATATAGCTTACCTTCAGCTGTCCTTACTTCTGCACTATCTATATAAAAATAACCACTAGGATAGTGCTAGATAGTTCTTTTTTAGCAGAGCCGCCATGACGCCTTAAGCAACGATGAAGACTTGATTGGCTTAAATGTGGAATAGTTTCTTGTAAATATAATACTTCATCCTCTTGAATGCACACTTGCTTCTTCTTCAGACTCTGAAAGCACAGTAGACTTGATCTTTTTAGGACCCATAGGGAGATCTTTTGTATCTTCTCGATTCTTCCATTTGATAATTGTTTTTGGATTAACATTAAATTTTATAGCCGCTTTTGCTATGCTCTCTTCACTATTTCTCTCTACGGAGTGCCTCAGTCGTTCTGGCATTTGCGTGTAATACTTGTCCCATAAACTTTTCTTCCATGAATTATTGTCTTCATAATATACTCCATAATTCTCTGGGATCAAACATCAACTTTAAACACTTTGGATGTCGTTTTTTGATCGTTACTAAATTTAATATATTCTATTACTTGCTCCCTTAGATTGAAGCTGTGTTGTTTCTTTGTCATTTTTTGTTAAAAATAGCACCACCCTGTCCCACTTTCAAGCTAAATTACTATAAAGTTTTCTGATCTAATAGAAAGTTTGAAAAATTACGTAGATTATTAAAATTTACCTAAAGATTTTTTTAGAGTCGGAGAATCTAAAATCTAATCTCTCTAAAATTCTTTTGCCTCGGAATTAGATGTTCTATTAAAAATTTCGTTAGGATGTACAAAAGATAGATAAAAGATAGTTTGTACCTAAAAAATTTTTCAAATTTTAATCCAAGTACAATAGTTTTTCTATTTTTGTACAACTCAAACTCAGGTCTCTTTGGGGAATATAAAATTTCCCTTTATCAAATCTCAAGGCCAGAATTGGAATCTGGAATACATTTGGGGAGATCAAACAAAGACAGTATCTTTCCTAAAACCGCTCTCATCTCTTTTCGGTTTATAATATGGTCAATAAACCCATGATCTTTTTGAAATTCTGCGGTTTGAAATCCAGGAGGAAGAGGCTGGCGTGTGGTTTCTTGAATCACACGAGCCCCGGTGAACCCAATAACTGCTTTGGGTTCTGCCAAAGTTATATCTCCCAAGGAAGCAAACGAGGCAGCAACTCCCCCAGTAGTGGGGTGAGTAAGCACCGAAATAAACGGAATCGCACTTTCCCTTAATTGAGTCAAAGCCAAAACAGTACGGGGCATCTGCATTAAAGAAAGAATGCCTTCCTGCATACGCGCCCCCCCTGAAGAAGAAAAGATAATATACGGCTTTTTATGATGTAATGCCCATTGCGCACCTTGAATCAGTATTTCCCCCACTCCTAGCCCCATAGACCCCCCAACAAAACTAAAATTAAAGCAAGCCACAATAGCAGTACGCCCCAGGATACTGCCCTGAGCTAACAACACGGCTTCCCATTGCTGAGTTTTAAGACGTGCATCTTTTAGTCGATCTACATAACGTTTTTGGTCGCGAAACTGAAGAGGATCTTCTTTTAAACGCACCGACTCTAACACAGAATAACTTCCCTCATCAAAAAGGTGAGAATATCGAAGCTTTGGTGGGCAAAGTCCGTGATGACCACAGTGAGAGCACACATATAAAGATTTTTCAAAATCAGAGGTTAAGATCATAGTTTCGCAAGATGAACATTTGCTCCACAAGTGTTCTGGGACCTCTCGCTTCGATATTAAGTTTCGAATACGTGGAGGAATAAAATCAGTGAGCCAACTCATAAATCAGCACTCTAAAATTTTCTACTATTTCATAAAGCATTATGACAGAATATTTATGGTTTGTATATCGTAATTTTATGTAAAGAAGAAAAGTAGTTTTATTTAATAGGATAGAAAAAGATGAGGTGATGTTAATGGTACTATAGCACAAATATTTTAGATAACTTAAGAATTTTATACAGTAGAATTTTTTTTTTCAAAATAATAAATTATTTTTATCCAAAAATGTAAAAAAATATTAGAGATTTTCTGTGGAAATGGGGTAAATTGATTAATTATTAAAAACTATGAAATTTTTTAATTTTTTTTATATTTTTTGCATTACAATTAAATAATGTTTTATTTGACAAAAAATAATATGAATTATGATAAAAATAAAAAAATTATCTTATTTTTAGGAATGTTTTTAATATCTTCACAAAAAGGATTTTCTGAAAAATGGCCCCTCTGGAGATAAATGGAAAAATTTTGAAGAATTTCAAACTAATTGGACAGATCATCCCAATCCTTATCCTTCCAATAGCTTAGATATAGAGAAATTTGCGACGAATATTAGGTACGAAAATCGAAAAGAAAAGAAAACAAAAACTGAAACTTTTCTTAGTAATTTTGGAGCGGACACTTCTCCTCGAAGACTTAATACTCTTTACTCCGTTCTAAAGACCTTAAGCGATGTTTTAAATTTTTATCGCATAAACGAAGAAGAAAAATTTAGGTTGGTTAAAAAGATTTTTACCAAACTTTCTTCCTATGTTAAGGAAAATAAAGATAGTTTTTTGAAATCAGTTAGTGAAAATAAAGAAAACATATGTTCAAAAATAGAAAACAAAAAATTAGAAAAAAATGAAAAAGAACAATTTTTAGAAAGATGCGCATATCTGGTTGAAGGTGTATTAAAAAAAACCGATAGTGCTAATGCTAAAAACGATAATGCAAAAAATAAAAGCAATATCTCTAAAGAAAAAGATCCATTTAAAGCGATAATATTAGAAATTCAGAATATTTTTAATAACATTGACGAAAAAAAGAAACAAATTAAGAATTTCGATATAGAAAAATCGAATTTAAGAAAAAACAATCTCAATAATGGTGGTGCTGTGAATAAAAACACTCAAGAAGCTAAGGAAATGATAGATGGAATGAAGCAACCAAAAAATGTAACCTTGCCTGATCAAACTAGAAAAAATTCTCTAAACGTTTCAATTGCAACTAGTGACAGTAGTGCTCATCCTAGTGGTGGTTCTGTTACAAATTCTCAACTCGCTAATGCTAATAATGCAAAAAAGAATGCAGTTGCTCCTCATCTTCAAAACGTTCCTTCAGATGAGATTACTGATTCTGTTTCTGTTCAAACCCCTTCTCAAAAAATTGTTGATAGTACAGCAAGTAATGAAAAAATAAAAAATCAATTCAATGAAACAGGCGCTGATCCTAGGGTAAGTAATAATGATAATGATTTCGAGATTGTAAATTTACAAGAAACAAAAGAAAACTTAAAAAAAATAAATCAAGATTTGACTGAAATATCTTCAATCGTAGATTCGAAAGAAACGAATGGCTCAAAAATTCAAACGAATTCATCTTCTCCTAAAGGATTTTTCAATAAATTAATGTTTTGGAGAAAATAAAATCAAGCAAAATTAATTAACGAATTTTCTAAAGAAATCTATACATTTGCTTTAAAAAAATGCTCTTTTTTCTTTAAGAAAATCATGCTACCCTTAGGGACTTATTAAAGTTAAAATTTTCTATGAAGCATTTCTTGTGGGTGTACAGCTTGGTACAAGGCATTACGGAAGCAATTCCAGTAAGTTCTTCTTCCCACATTCGTTTAATTGCCCAGTGGATGCAGCATCCTTTAAGTCTTGCACTGGAAGGTGCTCTTCATATGGGAACAGGTCTTGCTTTTTGCGCAATGTATCCGTCATCTGTAAAGAAAGCATTTTTGGGTTTTTTTCATGTCTTAAAGGGAAAATATACGACCTCAGAAGCACACTGGTGGATTTTTGTTACTGTTGCCAGTCTTCCCGTACTTGTTTTGGGGGGATTGATGCATTTGCTTCACATGCGCTTGCGGATTCCTGGTGCTATTGCAGTATTGTGTGCTGCTTCTGGTTTTTTGTTGTGGTGGTTTGACCGATATGGGCCACGTATTTATTCCACAAAAGTTGAAAATTTTGAAAAGGGTTGGGTGTTTCGGGCATGCATGCTGGGAGCCTTACAAATGCTGGCGCTTTTCCCTGGAGTTAGTCGTCTTGGAGCATGTTTATTGGCAAGCAGGTGGATCGGATATTCTAGAAGCGAATCTTTGCATATTTCTATTGTTCTTGGAATTATTTCTATTTTTGCTTGTGTTACGTTAGAGGCTCCGGCTTTGGTTCATCTAGATTTTACTCTCTCTCTTTGGGTGCAAACCATTGGAATTACATTTTTCAGCTGTTTTGCTGCGTTATGGATGTTTCGTTGCTATATACAAAATGTTTCCTTTTTTGGTTTTTTTTATATCGGTGTGTTTTAGCCGGGCTACTTATGTTTAATCACGTTCTGTCTTAAGTGTTTTTATGTGCACTATTCCGTTTCATTGTTATCGCTGGTCTTTGCCGCAAGATTATCCTTATATATGCGATGCTATGGTCGCTTATGCCGATGATATTGCATTGGGAAGGGCCTGCGAATCGCTGTGGCTTTTAAGTCACACTCCGGTTTATACGTTAGGTGCAGGTGCGCTTTCTTACGTATCTCAAGATTTGAACGTTCCCGTTTACCGCGCCGGTCGGGGAGGGTTGCTAACGTTTCATGGACCAGAGCAAAGGATGATCTATCCTTTTATTTACATCAAGAGCCGGGGTTTTACAGTTTCTTCCTATTTAAGCAGTTTAGAGCAATGGGTTGTTCACTTTTTAAATTTATTAGGAATTCAAGGAGAGTGCACCCAAGATCGGCGTGGTGTATGGATCCAAAATAAAAAATAGCTTCCCTTGGAATCCAGATTAAACGAAATGTTGCCTTTCATGGAATGGCTTTAAATCTTTATTCTCCTTCCAAGGCGTTTTTAAAGATTTCTCCTTGCGGACTGGAAAAAAAATTTGGAATCACTTCTTTGGAGCAGTTGGGCATACCCCTTTGTTATCAAGAAATAGATAGGCTTCTGTGGAAAGTGTGTCCTTTTAAATTCTCTGTTGAAGACCAAAAGATAAGGGGATAGTGTTCTAAAAATTAAAGAATTGGAATAGAAATAGCGCTCAAAAGTGCGAAAATCAATTGTAAGAAGCTAAATGGGTAAGAAAATATTTACACTATAGTAATTTGGCCTGAAGATGGGATTTGGAAGAATGCAGAAATAGCTTCATAAAGTTTGCCAAATGTATTAATTTGGCATTTAATCCATCGGTTCATATTGGCCCAGAATTTTTTAATTGGATTTAGATCAGGGGCACTCCACACCAAACAGATTCAATTAAATCTTTAGGTTTCTGTGATCGGTGAAAGGCAGCAGTATCCATAACTCCCCTCTGACCTGGCTTCAGATCCTTTATTAAATGTTCCCCCCAAGTTTCGAATACATTCGTAGTGCAAGATCCATTAAACATCATTGGAGCTATCGATTTATTATTCACTAATCCCGCTATAATATTTGTTCGCGCGCAATATTTGCCACTTTTTGTACCTATCGGTTTTTTACTTTTTCTTCCCATCCTCTATCTTTGCCAATCGTTAGCTCTATACCACTTTCATCACTATATAGCTAAAACATCATAAAAAGAACATGACAATAGAGCTTGATAGAATCATTAATTACATAATAAATTATATAATTAAAATTATGATATATTCATTAGATTTCGAAAAATCAATTGGGTTGATATCTGGCTTGCAAAGGGGGTTGGGTGCTACCAAACTTTCCAAAAGAAAGCGGTAGTTTTATGAATAATTCCACTTTCCATAAAGGGAAAGCTATGAAAAATATGCTAGAAGATGCCATAGTTTGCTTTGTTTGCCTCATTATTCTCCAGATCTCAATTCTATTGAGAAAAAATAGGCCTAAGCCAAACATATAAGAAGAACTTCAACTTGCTCAATTGACCACTTGTTTCAATTCCATTTTTCGTAATCTTTTTATACTGATTTAGATATATATAATACATTTTGTGATGCTTTGGTTATACTTTGTTGTTCAGAGTTCGTTTTTTAATGTTAATTTAATAAGCACGGGGTATAATTTATAGAGTAAGCTTCTAACAAATTTTTAGAAATGAAAAAGATACTACTCTTTATAATGTTTAATGCGATCGGCATGCTTTCTTATGCACAAAAAAATCTGGAAGAATTTTCTAGCTCGTATCTAAGGGGTGCGCTGAAAGTTCTTTTAAGAAGTTCTTCAACAGATGATGTTGAAAAAAAGATGAGCAACGTAGCAGTAAAGGAAATGTCAGAAAAATTTTCAGATCTAAGTCAAGACGATCAAGACAAGATGTTAAAGACGATGAAAGTTTTAAGTGCTTTGCCTCAAGACTATGAAGACGAGCAGCTTGACGAGATTTTAAAAGAAAATGGTATACAAAAAGAAGATTTTCAAAAAATTATAGAAGAGGTGGATTCTTCCAGTTTGCCGTCTACAATGAATTCCGATGTTGAGGTATTTATTTGGAAAAAGTTACACGATAATTTAAAAAAATAAATAAATAAAAATTTTAAATATTTATTGTATACTCCCCCTCACTTTTTTGAAGGGTCTTTAAAAGATCCGAAAGAGAGGCTATTTTATTAAAAATAAACAACAATGTTTAATGCAAATTAACCTCTCATCCAGCGCAGAGACTTTTAAAACTTTCGTGCTTAGTATGATCGATCAGCGAAAGGTTCAGCATCCTGCGCTGATCCACAAGATGAACGCTCCAGCTTCAATAAAATCCAAGCTTGAACGCGTCAGGCGTTTTTTTAAAAGGACAAGGAATTGATTCTGGACTCTTCTCAAAAGCCTTGATATCAAGCATTTGGGAGCCAGTTCCTAACATGCATTTAATGCTCGATGGCACCAATTGGAAGTTTGGAACGCAAAATATCAATTACCTCGTACCAGCTGTTAGAGTTGGAAAGATTACATTTCCTTTGTTTTGGAGTAAACCAATTTTAGGAAATCTTTGGATTCGATAAAATTCTCTCCTTTTCAGCTGATCGCGAATTTGTGGGCAAAGATTGGATCACTTATTTGTTTGACTTATTTTTGTGACTTATTTGTTTGACCACAAGATCCTTTTTTTATCCGTATAAAAGATAATCCATTGGCCAACTTCGGCACCTCTAAAAAGCCTTTGAAGGATTTTTTTACTCACCTAAATACGGACAAAGCCGCCATCTGTAACATGCTGGATGATCCTAGGGGGGGTATCGTAGGTAAAAAGATTAAAGATGCGTACCTTGTCATTTGCTTAAGATAAAGACCGGGTGATAAAAGCCTACAAACAAAGATGGGACATTGAACGGCTGTTCAGAACTATGAAAACGCAAGGGGTTAACCTTGAAAATACCCCTATGAAAGATTTGGGAAGACTTTCCAAACTTATCACGATTGTCGCTGTTGCTATTTTATACGCTTCTATAACGGGCCTTACACAAGAAATTGCTTACAAAAAAACAGTCAGAGCGCCTTTGTTATTCATACTTCACAAGGGGACTCAGGTGGATCAAAGATAAACTCTTACTCTTTGATTTCAGCGATCTTTTAAACTACCTGAAAAAAAGTGAGGGGGAGTATGTATTGTCATTACACTTTTTGGCAACAGCGCATATGCATCAGATTCTATGAAACAGTTCCAAGATAATTTAGAAAAAATCACCAATGAGTAAACAGCGAGCGTGACGGTGGCAATTGTTCGTGGTGGTAAGGTTTTCAAAACTTCATCCAAGCAAGCGAACGATGATAGCCAATTTTACATAGGTTCAGCGTCTAAACATATGACGGCGTATATGATGCTTGTCACCCTGAATGAGAAATATCCAGGGATGCCGCTCAAGAAGTTGCTAAAGCAAAAATTAAATGCTTTATTTCCCGACTCTGCTTTGCTGGGAGCCATAGGCAAGGATTGGATATCTGAGGTCAATTTACTTGATTTACTACCCCACAGATCTGGGCTTAGCGATTATTTGGATAGTTACGGCGATGGACTGACTGTGCCGGAAAGCTTAAACAAACCAATCAGTGCAGTTGAATTGCTTCAATCCATTTCGTTTGATGCAAGCAAAAAGCATCTCTATTCAAACTCAAATTATTTGCTAGTTGGGGAACTAATTGAAGAAACAAACGGAGATACTTTGGATCATATATTTGATCGATTCATAAAATTGCCTGCTGGCATGACTTCATCCTTTTGTCCAGTTTCTAAAAATTATTTTGCTCTAAAATCATCCACTTGCTGCAAGAATCTTACGCCTAAATTTCTTTTTAAGTGTTTGAAAAGTTGAGGTTTTCTTTTTTGAAGTGCGCGGGGAGCAAAATTTCAAAGAAGAAAACGGGAAAAATCTAAAATTTTTTCAGGTGAGTTTTGGTGCGTTTTAACAAAAAATTTTGGTTAGGTAGTGTTGTGCTATAGGAAAAAATGCTGAATATTAAAGAACGTTTTATACACCTGGGTAGTGAAGGTCATCAAGACATGCACAAATAGATGCAGAAAATTAAGCTAAAAGTTAATTAAATAGTTGTATGCAGCGTAATAAGATCGAAGTTTTTTAGAAGCAAAGAGTGAGCAATATTCTTAACAAGAAAAATACAGCGAACAGATAGTAGTGATTTTTTTCTATTAAATAATTTATTAAATTTTCTGCAAAAAAATAGATTGTAAAGAGTATAGAAAGGAACTTGAGTAAATTCATTAAGCTTTGGAGGGGGAAGTTTTTTAGAATCCATTTTTGAGGGCAGCGAGTCCAGAAATACTATTCAAACGAAGGTAAAGTTTTCTCTGAAAATTTCGATACTAGTAAGGAAGGATCTGAACAAAAAATTTTGAAATATGGATAACTTTTCCTTTCTCAATCACTCCTATTTCAGCTCTAAGCATGTGAAGCTTCTTCTTTCTCTGAGTAACTCACCTTACGCAAAATTTTTAACCAAAGATAGCGTGATTAATTTTCAAAGTTTTATTAACGTGAAGTGCCGTAAAAATACGCAGTGTTCCCTCTAGCATTTCAAGTTATCGTGTGTTTGCAAGAGTTTTTCGACGAAATTTTGCAAACCAATAGAGGTGTGGAGCGTTATTTTGTTCAATGAAAAACGTTTTATCTT
>NZ_BAUP01000032.1:0-22272 GCF_000648275.1 Holospora elegans E1
ATCATTGGGCAGATTTTAATAAAATTATTCCAAGCCCCCGCCTCTTTCAGGGAAAAGATAAAACATTTTCCATTGAACAAAATAACGCTCCACACCGCCATTGGTTTGCAAGATTTCTCCCCCCTTGCAAATACACGATCACTTGAAATGCTGGAGGTAACACTGCGTATTTTTGCGGCACTTCACGTCAATAAAACATTGAAAATTGATCGTGCTATCTTTGGTTGAAGGTTTCTTATTTTTTTCTTCCATCTACTGAGTGTTGCTGTTGAAATCTTAAATCTTTCGGAAAGTTTACTATAGCTTTCTCCTTCTGATTAAAGCTTAAGTGCTTTTTTACGAAATTGAACAGAGTATGTCATGTTTTTATTTTTTTGATTCATACTCTAACTCAATTCTCAACTCATTTCCATGGCTTTTTTATCCGATCTTAAGCTATATTTGTAGAAGGATAAGATAGCATTGATCATGGATTAAGCAGAGTTTATACTTGCCACCCTATTCACCTGAGTTGCCCCCTATAGAGAGGTTGTGACTACATATCAAGCAAAACATCCCGAATATTTCGATGTACGAGACAATACAAAATCTTGAAAATAAGTTGTGCCAATTCATGCAGACGCTGCCTGATGTTGCAGTGCGGTCAATTTGTAATGTAACCTATCTATCCATTTAGTAATGGGATCTGGTATTGGGCATCATCCAATGCAAGAAAAGTACAACAGTTTTTCTGCGTACCCATATTGATGAACCTTCCAATTTCGGTCTTTCATTAATTCTTTTACAAGCTCTTGGCTGTTGACTGAAATTCTTTAACTTATTTTTTTTCCTCAGAAAGCTGTTTTTTCGCAGATAAATTCACGAAATTTCATGGGACCAAAAACGAAATAATGTGCACGAAAAGCCATAATGGCAACCTTTGAAAGTTTTTCGATACAATTTATACTTTCTATCAAGATGCGTCTATCTTTTTCTTTTTTTAAACGAGATAGCTTGTCTTTCAAAATTTCAATACTCATGCAAAGCGTATAACACTGCATGCGAATACGATCTCCATCTTTATCAAGCGCAAGAGGCATTGCAACAAACAAGATATCCTTACACGTCACCGGCGCAAGCAAATGATCTGAAATTGTGTCACAATATCCTTTGCTTCCCGTAAAAATTGCTATAAAAATATACGCATAAAAAAACCGCACAGCACAAAAAATTCAACAGCCAACATCTAAAAGATACATTGAATTCTAGGTAATTTTTTTTAAGGTTAATATAAACAAAAATTTTATTAGCAGTGTGTCTTTTTAACCCTCCTTGATTTTAAACCTGCATCAATCATAATTGTAAATAAGCTTTTTTTAATTAGTGCGTTATGCAAGAACCTGTCTGTACGTCCCGTGTAGCGTTTTGTCAACTCGTCAGTTTTTTATGGAAATGTTGCCTATATACACCTTGGTGTGCTTTATTTCTAATTTTGTGTCCATTGCTTTGGGCAGCAGAGTTGTCTTTGATTCCTTATGCTATTGGGAAATTTTTAGATTGCCTTCATCCTCGTGTTAGCTATCAAGAGGTGCTGGGCCCGGTGCTCATTTTTTTTTCTGCACTACTAATGGTTCTTTTCTCGTATCGTCTTTTTAACTATATGATAGGCATTCGCATGGTTCCAAAATTACGATCTCGCTTGGCAGGTTTGGGGCTGCAGGGAGTTTTTAATATGCCCTATTCCGCACTTAAAGAGGAACTTCCTGGAAAAATTTCAGGAAAAATCTCTGATTTACCAAAAGTTATTCCAGAGCTATTAGAAATGTTCTGTTGGAAAGTTCTTGCTCCTTTAATCGCGCTTACGCTGAGTTTAATCCTTTTGAGCCAAAAAGATAAAATTTTTGCGCTAATCACTTTTTTTTGGGCTGTTCTTTTTATTACTGGAAATTTAGTAATGGTTCCCTATTTAATTCAACGGTCTGCGAATTTTGCTCAGTATGGGAATCAAATTTTAGGAGTGATTTCTGATTCTGTGTTAAATGTTTTTACAGTAAAAATATATACCAGTGAAGAAAAAGAAGAAAACTATTTACAGCAAAACTGTAAAAAAGGAGAAAAATCAGAAAGACAATTGCAATGGGCATATTTTTTTTTACATCTGTGTTTGTCTTTACTTTACGTTATAACACTGACGGTAACACTATACGTTGCTTTTCATCGCTTTAAAAAAGGAAAAATTTCTATAGGGGATTTGGCCGTAGTTATGAATCTTAATCTTGGAATTTCACATGTATTATGGGAAAGTAGTTTTGAATTCAGTCGTATCGCTCAACATTTAGGGCGTATGAAACAAGTACTGGAAATGTTTTATGTACCACCAAAATTTATTCAAAACTTTCCTGAAAAAGGACAAAAAAATGTAAAAGCCGTTATTTTTCAGCACCCTCCCTCTGTGCGTTTTGATCATGTCACCTTTTCTTATTCTCAAGAGGTCTCTTTATTTGAAAATCTTTGCCTTACCATCAATGCTGGAGAAAAAGTTGGGCTTGTGGGATATTCTGGCGCTGGAAAAACATCCTTTGTTCAACTGATGTTAGGACTTTACCCTGCCCATTCAGGAAAAATTTTAGTCAATGACATCCCTATTAATGATATGAATCTTCAATTTTTTTATCAAAACATTACTTTTATTTCCCAAAATCCACAATTCTTTCGTCGCACGATTTGGGAGAACTTAATTTATGGAAGTGAAAATGCTACCTTGGAACGTGTGAACTATGCTTGTAAGCAAGCGGGAATTTTTGACCGCATTCAAGGACTTCCTAATGGCTATCAAACACTTTTAGAAGATCAGGGGGCTCCCCTTTCTGGAGGGGAAAAACAGCGTCTAAGCATTGCAAAAGCCTTTTTAAGAAACTCTCCTCTTTTGATCCTTGATGAGGTCACTGCTCAGCAAGACGCGCTTACAGAGCAAAGTATTCAGTTAGCATTGCACGAATTAATGAAAAATAAGACCTCTATTGTTATTGCGCATCGCTTAAAGGTTGTAACACTTATAGACCGTCTTTTTGTGTTTAATAATGGGAAGATCGTTCAAACAGGACCTCATCACCTTTTGCTTCAACAAAACGGACTGTATAAAAAACTTTGGGAGGCTCAGAATTCTCTCACTTCTCTGAAAAAATAAAAAATAGGTAAGATATTAGGTTAAGAGTTAATTTTTTTCTTAAGAGTATCTGCTCTTTTTTAGCTATTCTATAAAGTAAGAGCATTTTACGCCTAACTCTCAAAGTAAGGGAGATGACGCCGGATTGTATTATCAAAAGATCACTATATTTTTGAAAATTAAAACACAAAAGTCTTAAAGTTTTTTACAAGATAGAGCTGAAAATATCATTTAACTGTTACAAAAAATGAAAAAATACAAACACTGTTTACACCCAAAATACATTAATAACAATCGTTTACTTCCCTTTCTTATTGATCCTCACTTTCTGTTCCCTTTTCTAAAAAATTCTTAACCTTCTCTAAATCTTCTGAGGTATCTACACACATGTATGGAGCACTTTCAAAAGCTTCAGCAGCCCAGATAGAATGTCCATTGTCCAGAAATCGCAACTGTTCTAACGATTGTTCTTGCTCTCTAAGGGAAGGAGGCCACGCTCTAAATTGTTTTAATGCCAAAGGACGAAATGCATACACCCCCCAATGATTTCGGTAAGTCATAGAAGGGTCTGGTATTTCTATAGCACGCTTAAAATCAACGCATCGCCAATACCCATGAAGAGCGCACGTCGTACACAACGCCTTTACTTTAGAAGGAATAGATAAAATCTCTTGATTTTTCATCTTGCTAACAGCTGTCACCACGCTTACTTCTGGAAAACAAAAAGGAGCAAAAAGCTGATAAAAAATTCCTGTATCTAATACCGGTGTATCGCCTTGAACATTAATGATTACATCGAATTGATCCCATGCCTCCCTAATCTCTAAAGCCTGAGCTATACGATCTGTTCCTGTAAGACATTTTCCTGTCTTAACTCTATGCGCTTTAGGAAATAAAGATCCAATTTCATCATCATCATAAGCCACCCACACTGGGGCAATATCCGCATTTTGAACGTTTTCAAAAACCTTTTGAATCATAGGAATGCCTTGGAGTTTTACCAAAGGTTTCTTAGGAAGTCGCGCAGATTCTAACCGAGAAGGAATGACAATAAGCAAACGCATACAGAAGATCTATATTCAAAAAATAGTATCTAAGATGTTCTCATGATTTTTTTTAATTACAAGCAGATGTAAAAAAATGCAAAAAATTATTTAATTTCGCTTGCCTTTATTAATGCTTTAAATATTTTTCTCTAAAAGGCAAATCAAATGACAGAAATTAATACCTATGTTTTTTGTCTAATGATCTACAGATTGTCAAAGAATTGGAGGTTTGCTATGATGCAGAATAAGTGGGGATGAAAGGAGTCAGTTTTGTGAAGACAAGTCAATATTTTTTACCCGTGTTGAAAGATGCACCTTCAGAAGCCAGCACAGCGTCTCATCGCTGGATGTTGCAGTCTGGTATGATCCAGAGCACTGTTTCTGGAATTTACACTTGGCTTCCTCTTGGTCTTCGGGTATTAAAAAAAATTAAAACCATTATTCGACAAGAACAAAATGCTATCGGAGCAATTGAAATGTTAGCTCCTACTTTGCAACCGGCCACACTATGGCAAGAAAGCGGTCGCTATGACGATTATGGTCTGGAAATGTTGCGTGTTAATGATCGGCATAAGCGTTTGTTAGTGTACGGCCCTACTGCAGAAGAAGTATTCGTGGATGTTGTTCGTCGCTGTATCCAAAGTTACAAAGCGTTTCCCCTTAATCTGTACAATATTCAGTGGAAATTTAGAGACGAAGTCCGCCCGAGATTTGGGGTAATGCGAGGACGAGAGTTTTTGATGAAGGATGGATATTCTTTTGATCTCACACCACAGGCATCTAAAGAAACATATTGTAAAGTTTTCCGCTCTTATATGAGAGCGTTTTACCGCATGGGACTTTCTGTAATTCCGCTTCGCGCCAACACCGGCCCTATCGGAGGGGATTTTAGTCACGAATTTCATGTTGTTGCAAAAACAGGAGAAAGTGCGTTATATTATGATTCGGTTTTAGAAAATCGAACCCCTCCTCGTTTTGAGATATCGGATTTTGAGGAAGTGTACGCCATGGTAGATGAAAAGCATCTTCCAGAACAATGTAGGGTTCCTGCAGAACAATTGAAAATCGCTCGAGGCATTGAAGTAGGACACATTTTTCACTTTGGTGATAAATATTCTTCCTCTATGAATGCGCAAGTTTCTTCAAAAAACGGGGAAGTGGTCAATCTTCAAATGGGATCTTACGGTATTGGTGTGTCACGTTTAGTGGGGGCTATTATTGAGGCGTTTCATGATGAAGCAGGACCGCAATGGCCTTTATCAATTTCTCCATTTTCTTTGGGAATAATACATATTCAGGAAAATCTGGAATCTAAAGCAGAAGATCTTTATTGTAAAGTTAAAGACTTAGGGATTGAAACGCTTTGGGAAGACCGTCCGTTAAGTCCTGGAGAAAAATTTGCTTTAATGGATATGTTAGGTCTTCCTTTTCAGGCTATTTTAAGCGAAAAGAATCAAAAAAATAGCCAGATAGAAGTTAAAGTTCGAAAAACCGGGGAACGGTATTGTTTTTCTTTAGACAAATTTTTAGAATGGCTCCACTTGAACTGCAGTGAGCAGATTTCTTTGCCTGAAACCATCAAAACATAAGTAACGTCAACACAGAGAATGAATGATGAATTTTTTTACTGCAAACAAAATCGAAACCTCTTATGACGGTATATCATCGCTTCCCCCTTACAGTGGAGTTAGTATTGATACAAGGACATTAATGCCGGGAGAGTTATTTATTGCTCTAGATGGAAACAACTTTAAAGGACATCAGTTTGTACAAGAAGCCTTAAAAAAGGGAGCGTGCGCAGCTGTGCAGTCATTTGAGGCACCTTTTGTGGACTCTCGTGTATTTTTAGTAAAAGATCCTTTAGCCGTATTGCAAAATATTGCACAACAGCACCGAAAAATAATAAAAGGAGTATGTTATGCAGTCACGGGCAGTGTGGGAAAAACGACTACAAAAGAAGGATTAGCTCATGTTTTGAAACATTTTGGAAAAACATATGCTTCTGCCTCAAGCTATAACAATCATATTGGGGTTCCTTTAAGTATAGCTAATTGTCCTGCAGAAACTCAGTATACGGTTTTTGAAATCGGAACAAATCATCCAGGAGAAATATCTCCCTTAGTTTCTTATGTCAATCCAGATGTTTCTGTTTTAACATCGATTTGTGAAGCGCATATTGAAAATTTTGAAAATTTACAGTCTATTGCGCAAGAAAAATTTGAAATTTTTTCTGGAAAAATTGGGATTTTACCTACACACTGTCCTTTTAAAGCATTATTAGATCAAAAAGACATTCATTGGATAACCTATGGGATGAACGAAGGTGACGTCCATGTAGAATATTTAAACGAAGTGAATTCTATTTTACGGGTAAAGACGCCTTGGGGGGCCCTAACCTATCGCCCTTCTTCTTTTTGTCCGCACTGGATTGAGGGAAATTTAGGAATTTTGGCAGCTCTTTTATCGGAAAAAATAGACCTTCAAAAAGCTGCCGAATCTTTGTCTTCTTTTTTTCCACTGAAGGGGCGTGGAGCTCTTATGCATTATGACACGCTAAATATTACTTGCATTGATGAAAGTTATAACGCCGCACCTCTTGCTATGCGCGCATGCATTCAGGCTTTTGGTGTACGTGATGTACCGGGAAGAAAAATTTTACTTCTTGGAGAAATGGGAGAATTAGGAGATCACGGACCTAAATTACATAAAGATCTTACGAATTATATCGAAAATGTAAAGGCCGCCCATATTTTTTTAGTAGGAAAGCTTTTTGAAGAAAGTGCGAAAATTCTTTCTAAAAAAGGGCACAGTGTTTACTGGGGAATGGAAATTTTTTCTTTATTTAATGCGTTAAAATCTCTTTTAATTTCATCAGATACACTTTTGGTAAAAGGAAAAAATGCAGCAAAAATGAATAAAATTTTCCAATTTTTAGAAGAGTGGAACAACTCTAAAAAAAATCAAGAAATTTAATTTTTAATTTATACCTGAAAAGCAAGGTGGTAAAGTTGTGAAGTAGAAAATTTTTTTATTTACATCTGTTGATACTTCAAAACTTATCTTATCTAAAAAAATATATGTAAAAATTTCGAATTTTACAAAAAAAAATCAACAATTTTTTAAAAAAAATAATATAAAATAACAATGGTGAGCTTTTACTTTTTACTTCTTACTGAAAAAACACTAGCCTTACAAAATTTAATCATAAAAATAAAAAAAGTAATTTCTCACCCTAACCGCGCTATACGCTTTTGTTTTCTTGAGGCTCATCCAAAGAAGAAACCTTTTTTTGATCTTTTAAGGGGGCGATGACCACTCTGACACGACGCCCTTCTTTTTTAGCCCCCTGCTCTACCTTTCCTTGACCCGCTATATCTAAAATAAATCGATCCGCCATCAATCTTCCGGGATCTTTTAGTGGGTCATCAGAAAATTGGCACCGTCCTTTAATTTGAACAACAAGCTGAACTTTATCCCCTTCTTGAAGAAACTCAATAGCCCGCCTTAACTTCACCTTATAATCATTTTCTTGAGTCTTTTGCGTCAGTTGAATCTCTTTAACAGAAACGCGCTGCTGCTTTTTTTGTAACTCTGCCCGACGTTTCTTTTCTTGATAAATCATCCGTCCGTAATCACAAATTTTGCACACCGGAGGTTCTGCCGTAGAAGCAATCTCCACCAAATCCAAATTTTGCTTTCGTGCCATTTCTATGGCATCCCTGAATGAAAATATTCCAAGCTGATGCCCTTCCGCGCTTACTAAACGTACACGAGAGGCTCGAATTTCTTGATTACACTTCAAAGATTTTTGAGATTTAACTTCCACATTTCCTCCTTTTATTTATAAAACCTTTTTCTTTAAAACTGCTTCTTGAAATATATCTAACACACTGGAAACTGTTAACGTTTGTTCGCTTTGCCCAATACGTAAATTAATGCATCCACTTGATGCCTCTTTAAGCCCCACGATTCCAATGCTTGCCACCTTTCTTACGCTATGGTAGCGAATTTTATTACTAATTTTTTCGTTTTTGCAGTCTAACTCTACCCGAATCCCTGCTTCTTTTAACTGCTCCCAGACCCTAACTGCATAGTCTTGAGCTTTTTCACTGATACTGCAAACAACAATCTGCACAGGAGCCAACCAAAAAGGAAGCCTTCCAGCGTAATGTTCTAACATCACCCCTATAAATCGCTCAAAAGAGCCTAAAACAGCACGATGTAAAATCACCACTGGCTTTTGATCTCCACACGCATCAATGTAATATGCCTTAAGCCGCTCTGGTAATACAAAATCCACTTGCAACGTTCCGCACTGCCAAAGCCTTCCCAGACTATCTTTCAATGCAAATTCTAATTTTGGGCCATAAAATGCCCCTTCTCCTGGATGCAACGTATAGGAAAGATTAGATTTTTCTGCTCCCTTTCTTAGACTTTCTTCTGCTTTGTCCCATATGGAATCGTCTCCAAGGCGTTTTTTTGGGCGCGTTGCAAACCTCACCAAGACATCATCAAACCCCAAGTCAGTGTAAATGTTTTTTAAGATATAGCAAAATTTTTCAGTTTCATCAGAAATTTGATCTGGAGTGCAAAAAATATGCGCATCATCTTGGATAAAATTCCTTGCTCGCATTAACCCAGAAAGCGCACCGGATGGCTCATTTCTGTGACAGCTTCCAAATTCTGAAAAACGCAAAGGAAGCTCTTTATAACTCTTTATCCCTTGGTTAAAAATTTGAACATGACAAGGGCAATTCATAGGCTTTAGAGAAAAAACACTTCCATCATCATCTAAAACAAACATGTTTTCATGGTACTGATCCCAATGGCCAGAAGCCTTCCACAAAGATTGCCGAACAAGTTGAGGAGTGTTAACTTCTTTATAATCATCTCCCAGACGCTCTCGAATATACTCTTGAAGCAAACGATACACTGTCCACCCATAAGGATGCCAAAACACACACCCAGGAGCCTCATCTTGAAAGTGATAAAGATCCATAGATTTTCCTATCTTTCGATGATCGCGCTTTTCTGCCTCTTGTATGCGATACAAGTAGGATTCTAAATCTTTTCTTTCTGCCCAAGCAGTTCCATAAATTCGTTGCAAAGGCTGCCCTTGGGAATCTCCCCTCCAATAAGATCCAGAAACCCGCAAAAGTTTAAACCCATTCTTCAAATATCCCGTAGACGGACAATGAGGGCCTCGACACAAGTCCACAAACTCTCCTTGAACGTAAACAGAAAGAACTTCATCTTTTGGCAAATCTTGAATAATTTTAGCCTTAAAAGGCTCGTTTTGATTCAAAAAATACTCAATCGCTTCTTCTTTAGACCAATGCTTACGACAAATTAAAAAATTTTCACAAACAATACGATGCATTTCTGCTTCAATTAAGGATAAGTCAGATGGCTGAAAAGGTTTTTCTGTTAAAAAATCGTAGAAAAACCCTTCTTCAATAACAGGACCAACAGCAATTTGAGTGCTTGGGTACAATCGTTTTACCGCTTGCGCCAACACATGGGCAGCAGTATGACGCAACACTTCTACCCCCTTTGGATGAAACCGGTCAATTAAAACTCCTTCCTGACAAGAAGCGTAATCCGCTTCTATCTTTTTTGGACAAAACACAAGATCCAATAAAGCATCCCCCACTTGAAATGCAACATAGCGCATATCAAGATCAGAACTAACTTCGTCTTTATTCCATTCTTGCATCGACTTTTCCTTCACTTTTAAGGCGTGTCCTAATCAGATTTCAAAGCTATTATGACCAGGCTTCTTAAATATTGCAAGGCTACACCTGCACATTCAAATATCAAAATCAAAAAATAGAACGAAAATTTAATTTCATTTGAGTTCTTTTGATAACGCATCGCACACTACCGATGGATGCATTTGTTTTACCATTCTAATTATAAACAGACTATTCCTTTATTATCACAAGTTTCGTTTTTACACAAAAAAATCTTAAGAATCAATTCTAGATTTACTTAATCTTTCTTCTTAAAACCTATTTACATTTTTTTCTTAAACACAACAACCAAACATCAACTCATCAGTCAAATAAGTTCTTCCAAAGATAACACCTAACGTAAAACCGAAAAATAAAAAAAAGATTTTGGTGCCGTAGAAGAGAATCGAACTCTCGACCACACCCTTACCAAGGGTGTGCTCTACCCCTGAGCTACCACGGCATTTTCTTAAGGATGCCATGATAAAAGAAAAAATACAAGTGCCTTTTGCGTAAATCCCCCCCCTGCTCTTGGCGCTTTTCGCAATAATTTCTTAGAAATCAACTTATTTTTTACCAGAAAATGGATTGTCGGCAAATCTGTGATTTGTGTCCCGATGCCGAATTTCATCTTGAATAACAACTTCTATCACCTCTTTTAAGCGTGCATTTGGCAATAAATTCCAGTACTCTATAGCAAGCATTGGGGCTGGGATATTTTCTACCTCCCCTTCTTCAATCGCTTTTAAGTACTTGTTGTAGCTATAAATCGCTTCTTCTTCAAAATATCCCACCATACGATGGGCAGTATAAGGAGAAAAAAGATACAGCAAAAAGAAAAATACAAAAAATCCAAACTGCCCACTGTAAATCATAACTTTTTCTTTCCAGCCTAAAGGCAGGATTTCACAAAAAACTTGATAGTGCATACGCTCGTTTTCCGCTTCTGAATGTAATGCATGAATTCTTCCAAAATCTCCCCACTGTTTACGAATCGATTTAAGATGAATAAACAATCCCCCCACTATACCGGGAATTGCTGCAATCGTTTCAATAACTAAAGCTCGACGGTCATGTCGACGACGAAATACGATATCTGCCCCCCAACGAAAAATTCTACAAAAGCCTAATGCGATATAGTCTGAAAAATTAACAGGCTTGCGATGCGATTCATTAGACAAAATATGTTCCCCCCTTTAAAATATTTCTTGATAATGTTATTTTGCACATTTTACATAAATACCAGATTTTTCATTTCAAAATTGTTTATTTTTATATTTTTTTCTTCATTTGTTTTGAACAGGCTAATAGGCCCTTTACTTCAGATAAAACCATATTTTAAAGAAAAATTAAATACCGTAAAAATGGATAGTTTTAAATTTTTTCTGATTTTTTTAAATAAAACAATACCTATTATTTTCAACTATTTTACAAAATATAAAGTAAGTTCAATTTTTCATTTTCTAGATAAATTATTTTATCAAATTTTTACCAAGCATTAATATTAAAATTTTATAGTTTTATCCAAAGTCGATCTTTTCTTTGTTATGTAAAGACGCTACAATAATTTTTATATATGGTCTCACAAGAAGTTTTATGATGCAAATCAGAATACTTCGTTATTTAGTGTAATTTCAGGGAAAACCTTTTATGGACGATAATTTTATGGATTTATTAGAACCTTTTTCACCAATGCCGAACTCTTCACCAGATTTTGACTCTTGTACAGGGCATGTAGTACAGGTTATCGGGTCTGTTGTAGATGTTAAATTTTCCAGTACACTTCCCAAAATTTTGGATGCTCTAGTAATGGAATCTTTTCAAGAAAACGCTTCGCCTGTTGTACTGGAAGTTGCGCAACATTTGGGAGAAGATGTCGTAAGAACTATTTCCATGTCTTCTACTGATGGAATGGTGCGTGGATTAAAGGTATACAGCACTGGGAAACCTATTCAAGTTCCCGTGGGAAAAAATACACTAGGGCGCATCATGAATGTGACAGGACAAGCAATCGATGACGGTCCTGAGATTGAAAGTCAAGAAAAATGGTCTATTCATCGTCCTGCTCCAACTTTTTTAGATCAAAATCCAAAACGAGAGCTTCTTTTGACGGGCATTAAGGTTGTAGACCTTATCGCTCCTTACGCTAAGGGAGGAAAAATTGGCCTTTTTGGGGGGGCCGGTCTAGGAAAAACCGTTTTAATTACAGAACTAATCCATAACGTTGCAAAAAGTCATAAGGGGTATTCGGTATTTACAGGCGTAGGAGAAAGAAGTAGAGAAGGAAAAGATCTATACCAAGAAATGATTAGTTCGGGAGTGATCCAGTTAGAAGGAGAATCTCAAGTCGCCCTTGTTTTTGGTCAAATGAATGAACCTCCCGGGGCGCGAGCACGCGTAGCGTTAACCGGATTAACTCTGGCAGAATATTTTCGTGACGTTGAAGGACAAAATGTTTTGTTGTTTATAGACAATATTTTCCGATTTACTCAAGCAGGCGCAGAAGTATCAGCACTGTTAGGGCGTATTTCTTCTGCTGTGGGATATCAACCCACGTTAAGTACCGAAATGGGAGCTCTTCAAGAGCGCATTACCAGTACAATTCGTGGGTCTATTACCAGCGTGCAAGCTATTTATGTTCCTGCCGATGATTTGACAGATCCAGCACCAGCCACTTCTTTTACACATTTAGACGGAACCATTGTTTTGGATCGCCGCTTGGTAGCAAAGGGAATTTATCCTGCAGTGGATCCCTTAAATTCCAGTTCGCGAATTTTGGAACCAGAAGTAGTGGGGGCCCATCACTATAAAGTAGCCACTGGAGTGCAAGAAACACTGCAAAAATATCGCTCTTTGCAGGATATTATTGCCATTTTGGGAATGGATGAGCTTTCGGAAGAAGACCGGCTGATCGTAAGTAGAGGAAGAAAAATAGAACGCTTTCTTTCTCAGCCCTTTTTTTCCGCAGAAGTTTTTACTGGAATGCCTGGAGCATTTGTTTCTCTAGAAGATACCATATCAGGGTTTGAGAGCATTTTAACAGGGGCATGTGACCATATGCCAGAAGCCGCCTTTTATATGGTGGGAAACTTGGAAGAAGCCCGGTCTAAAGCTCAGCATCTTGCGCGAGAAAAGGTCTAGCATGAACAACAGTCATTCAGTTACGTCTAGTTTTCGCGTTACGTTAAAGCACTTTAACCAGATTGTGTATTCAGGAAGTGTTTTACGTATTATTGTGCCGACTTCTTGTGGTCGCTTTGAAATTTCTTCAGGACATTGTACTTTGTTTCAGGTTATAGATTCAGGGTGGATTGAGGTGTGGGCCGAAGAAGAGTCTACCGCTCTAAAATTTTTATGTACGGGAGGGGTTATAGAAATGTTAAACAATCACGCCGTTTTAGACGCTTTTCATTTGGTAGAAGCGCATCAGCATCAACAAGTAGAAGCTCTTCTTAAAAACCTACACACACTTTATCATGAGCAATAGAGAAAAAATTTTAAATACCTTTCAAGATCAAATAGGATATAAATTTAAAGATCCTCAGTGGTTGAAAAAAGCTTTAACTCACTCCAGTGCGGGGGGAAATGATTTTGAGCGGCTAGAATATTTAGGGGACCGACTATTAAGTTGCGTTATGACGTTGTGGATTTTTTCTACTTATTCACAAGATCGAGAAGGAACTATGACAAAAAGACTGGCGTATTTAGTCAGTGGTCCTCGTATCCATCAAATCGCACTTCAGCTTGGAATACCTGAAGTTCTACATACAGACAAAAGACAAGATCCCAATCAACCTCGTCTTATAATCGATGCGTGCGAGGCTCTAATCGCTGCGATTATGCTGGATTCAGGAGATTTTGTAACATTAGAGCGGTGCATTCATCGATGGTGGGAAAATCTTTTTTTAAAAGCACACCAACTTCCTTTAGAAGCAAAATCCGTTCTGCAAGAGTGGACCCAAAGCAATGGGTATGGCCTTCCAGTATATACGGTTTTGTGTACCACAGGCCCCTATCACAAGCCGTTATTTGAAGTTCAAGTCAATATAGGAAAAAAGCATAAATTTCAAGCATCAGGAGGATCTAAAAAAGAAGCAGAACAAAAGGCTGCTCAGCGTGCACTAAGTGATCTAACCAATTGCGCTTCCTACCATTCTTATTATTCAGGAGAGTATTGTGATCAATCTTGAAATTCTGATAAATTTTACTTTTTTCTTTTTTGTCTTGTTACTGCTTTTCAAGAACGTTTTTCTTAAAAAGTATTATAAGATTTTGTTCTATTTTGATTTTCTTGGAGAAATTTTATGACCTCTTCTTCTCAATTTTGTGGATTAATTGCTATCGTTGGAGCGCCTAATGCTGGAAAATCCAGTCTTATCAATGTATTAGTGAAAAACAAGGTGGCCATTGTATCAGATAAACCCCATACAACTCGTCAAGCGGTTTACGGAATTTCCTGTCATGAAAATTTACAGAGCATTTTTATAGATACTCCTGGCATGGTGCTAACCCCCCAAGATTCGTTGCAAACTTATATGCGAAAAACTTCTCGTCAAAGTTTAAAAGGGGCGGATATTTCAGTTGTAGTTATTGATGTGGATCGCGCGCATCACAAAGCTAACAGACTTCTTTTAAAAGAAAGCATTAAACAAGGAATCCCTACGCTAGTGGCGTTAACTAAAATAGATAATTGGAAGGACAAATCTCGTTTGCTGCCACTTATTGAGTCTTATCGAGATCTTGAATCAGATATCGTTGGATTTTTTCCTATCTCTTGCCACTCACATCAAGGTATTGAAGAATTAGAACTAACGATAAGAAAACTTTTATCTCCTAATTCTTGGATCTTTCCTCCTAATACTGTTACTCAACTTTCTTTTGATGTAACTCTTTCTGAAATTACAAGAGAAAAGCTATTTTTATCCCTACACCAAGAAATCCCTTATAAACTTAACGTAGTTACAGAAAAATGGTATTGGAGGAAAAACAAAAGAAACAAACAAAAAGAGCTTTGGATATGGCAAAATATTGTTGTGGAAAAAGAAGGGCAAAAAAAATTAGTCCTAGGACAAGACGGAAGAAGAATTCGTCATGTGGGACTGTTATCCAGGGAAGAAATACAAAATCAGCACCAGTGCATCGCACATCTTTTTTTACACGTTACCATTAATGCAACCTGGATGGAGCGCTGCTATGGGTAAAAGAGGTCGTTTTATTCGGTTCTTAACTTTAAGTAAACGTATTTTTTTTCATCTTTGCTTTTATATGTTTAATTTTTTTGTTACATTCTTGGGAGCATTAACTCTCCCGTTTTTGTATATGGGGCCAACATCTTGGATATACAAGGTTGCACAATGGTGGTGCAGGTGTCTTTTAGCAAACGCACAAAAGTATTTGGGAATAAGTTGGAAAATCAAAGAGCTTCCCTATGTTCAATCTTCTTCTATTTTTCTAATAGCTTGCGCACACCAATCTGCTTGGGAAACACTGATTTTGACTACTGTGTTTAGAGCTCCTGCATTTGTATTAAAGAATACACTAATGGAGGTTCCTGTGTTGGGGTGGTTTTTTCGTCGCATGGGTATGATTCCCATTCATCGAGGAAAGATAATTTCTAAAACATTTATTCGAAAAGCGCAAGACGTTTTAGAACAAGAACGTTCCATTGTTATTTTTCCTGAAGGGAAAAGAGTTCCTTTTGGAAAGCCGGTAAGGTGTCATAGAGGGATTTTCTTTTTATACAAAACCTTTAATTTACCAGTTCTTGCTTTAAGTTTGAATTCTGGGTTTTTTTGGCCTCCTCGACGTTTTTTTAAAATTTCAGGATGCATTGAAATGCAAGGGCATCCTTTAATTGAACCCGGACTTGATGAGGAAACTTTTTTATCTACATTGTGCACTTTACTTCAAAAAGGAAACGAAAACTTAGCTAAAAATATTCAAAATAAACACTTTTCCAATATTTAAATCCTGATAGTTTTCATCTTTCCGTTATTTTTTAAAACAAAATAAAAAATTTATTGAATTTATTGTTTTATTTTCCATAGATTATAGTCATTCAGCTTGAAAGTGGGACAGAGTGGTGCTGTTTTTAACAGAAAATGACAAAGAGCTACAGCAACGATTTAAGACAAAGGGGAATAGAATATTTAGATGAGGTTGAAGCATCGCAACTATTTAAAATAAGTTTATCAGCGATAGGCAGGTGGCATAAAATTGGCATAGAAAATACAGACAAGAAGGCAGTTATTTTCCTAAGAGGCGTGGTGGATCAGAAAAAAAGATTGACTTAGAAAAGCTTGAAGCGTGCGCCAAAGAAAACAAAGATATGACCTTGAAAAAAGCTGCTCAAGAATTTGGGGTACAATCAGTTGGTTAAAAAGATTAGGCTATAGCTTAAAAAAAGACTTTTCGTACGTGAAAGCAAGCAAATAAAAGCGAAGTAAGGAAAAGCAAAGTCAGTATCAATAATCGATCAAAGATATAGCGTCTCCAAGTCTTGTATATATTGATAAAAGCGGCATTGATAAGCTATGTGCAAAGACAGAAAGCTGGGAAAGAAATAGTGAAAATTTTGTTGAAAAAAAGAGTGGGGAATATGATCAAAGAACAAATAGTATTGTCGGTTTGGTTAATAACAAACCGACAGCACCAATGGGTTTTAACGGATCTTGCAACACAGTATTACACTCCAAGCTTGGGTAGAAAAATTTCTGATCAAGCAACTAAAGCCTGGCCAAGGTGTTATTGTGAATAACTCCTCTTTTCATAAATCCAAGAGAAGTAGAAAATTAATAAAATCTATAAAATACGGTATAATTTTTCTACTGCCTTACTCTCTTGATTTGAATCCAATAGAGAAATTCTGGGATAATATTAAGAGGTGGATTGAATGCAATATACTAAATTTCACCCCCCCTATTCGACGCTATTTCGTGGTTCTTTAACATATCCAATTCAACCTAAATTACTATAGCCAAAGCTATGGCTTAAGCGAAAGCACAACATACGATATAATAAAGTGGATAGAGAATACCCTTATAAAGCACCCTAATTTTGCGCTCCCCGGTTGCAAAGCATTGCTCAAGAGCGATGTGGAGTATGAGGTTATGCTGATAAACGCCACAGAAACACCTATAAAGCGCCCAAAAAAAGGGAAAAAACAAGCAAAGGAAGAATCGCAATAACAAGAAAAAATTATCAGATAAAAAGCAAAGACACACCTTAAAGACGCAAATTGTAGGGGATAAAAAGATAAAACAAGTGACATGTACGGCATTTTCTAATGGAAAACAATTCCTGTTTAAGGAATCTAAAATTATGGCGTATAGAGAATTTAAAGTGATAACAAGGATATCAAGGGATACAAAAGATGCATCGCAAATCCGAATTACCAAAAAAGAAAAGTAAGTCCCCCTTTACCACAAGGGGATAAGAAGAATAAAGAACTCGCGAGCAAAAGAAGAGCCAATGAAAATATCATAGGAATGATTAAGCGATTTAAAATCATAGCAGATGAATATAGAAATAGACGAAAAAAATTTGGGCTAAAAATTCCCCCTCATCTTTGATATTTACAATATGGAGTTACCTAAATGATAGTTTCCAAAGAGGTCTATTGAGCAAATTTTTTTATGTATTTTATTTTCCTTTTCAAGAATCATACCAGATCCCATTACTAAATAGACAGATAGGTTATATTACAAATTGACCGCACTGCAACATCAAGTAGCGCCCGTATGAATTGGCTCAAGTACTTTCAAGATTTTCTATTGTTGCGTACATCTGAGTATTCAGGATGTTGTACTTGATATGTAGCCACAATCTCTCTACAGGGGGTAACTTAGGTGAACAAGGTGACAAGTATAAACTCTTTATATTCTTGGAACCATCAAGTCCTTTGATCTATGCCACCCAGCTTGATCCACGATATGCTCTCTTATCCTTCACAAATACTTTGGCTAGATCAGAAAAATATGTATTCATGCATGCTGAATCACCTCGGCATGATTACACTAAAATTCTCCCCTGTAGCTAATTCAACCGCTCCGTAAAGATAAAAATTCTTATATCAAAGCTTGATTTCCTCCTAGGCCTGGTGATTGCTAAACCAGCCATGCGCTTTTCTAGAATGAGTTCCAGCCCCTTGCTTCATAAAAAAACATGACTCTTGTGGCCTGCGACTTTTCTATAAACTCATTTATATTTTTTTAAACTCAGCTGCCTGTTCTGCTTTTTGTTTAAAATGTTAAGGACGCGGAGTTATATAAGCTAAACCAGGCTTTTTCATCTCTCTATGTGCCGTCGATCTTGCAATAGTGAATTTGAATTGTTCTGCTATTTTTTGCTGAACCCTATCGATAGTCAGTTGGCTATCTTCCTTCTATCCAACCTCTTACTTGCATTCTTTGTATCATTAGGGCGACTTTTTTTCTTACGTTCCGCTGGCGCCTTTGACTTATGTATCTCTATTCATTTAGTTATGGGATTTGGTATCAGTTTATTCTTCTTATGTGGAAATTTTCCTTCTAGATCTTAAAGAAAGTTTCAGCTAAAATTAATTATTAAGTGGATGGTTTTTAGCAATGATATTTCGTCTTAAATTACCCATTTGGAACTCATCGGATCCGTTGATCGTTTTGGCGCCTATGGCAGGGGTAAGTGATTTACCTTTTCGTAAAGCAGTACACGCGTTTGGAGGAATAAGTTTCTCTGTTTCAGAGATGATTGCCAGTCAGTCTATCCTTCGTCAAGCACAAAAAACTTTTCAACGCTCTTTGATGATAAAAGACGAAATTCGAGTTATGCAATTGGCTGGAAACGATCCAAACCTTATGGCCCAAGCAGCGCGTTGGGCAGCAGATCAAGGCGCCCATGCGATTGATTTGAATTTTGGGTGTCCAGCAAAACAGATTGCTGTTAACAGTTTTGCAGGGGCAGCTTTAATGAAAGATGAAAAATTAGCAGAATCTATTTTTAAATCCGTTGTTCAGGCCGTTAATATTCCGATAAGTGTTAAAATGCGCATGGGGTGGGACGCAAAGACATTAAATGCGTCGAACTTGATAAAATTAGCACATAACTCGGGAATTTCATGGGTTACCGTCCACGGCAGAACACGATGTCAGTTTTATAAGGATAGTGCTAATTGGGATTTTATCTCTGAATTGGCAAAAAACTCTCCTTTACCCATCATAGGAAACGGAGATATTGTTGATCTTAAAACTG
The DNA here is from genome assembly GCF_000648275.1 of Holospora elegans E1. NCBI lineage: Bacteria > Pseudomonadati > Pseudomonadota > Alphaproteobacteria > Holosporales > Holosporaceae > Holospora > Holospora elegans. Next base: position 19,152 of record NZ_BAUP01000032.1, read on the forward strand.
CAGAACATCACTGGAACACTACAAATATTTCAGGAATCATGGTGGGACGAGGAACTTACGGAAAACCTTGGTTTTTAGCACAAATTTTTCATAAACTTAAAACGGGATGCATATTGGATGCTCCTTCTTTGTCACAGCAACATAAAAGTGTGCGCACTCATATTGAAGATATTTTAACTTTTTACGGAAAAGATCGGGGAGTTCATATTTTACGAAAACATTTAGGATGGTACAGTAAAGGCGCAGCAGGAGCCACAGCCTTTCGTCAGCGTGTTTTTAAAGAAACTTGTCCACAAAACATTTTCAAATATATCGATGCTTTTTATGAAGAGCAAATGCAAGGAGTTCCTGTTTGATTTATAGAAAATTTTTGTGGCTTGGATTTTTTGGATCTGTTTTTTGGTTTGGGTGGTCTTTCAAAAACGATCGTCTTTTTTTAGCCATTATTTTTATCCTTCTTTCCCTTAACGGTGGCGCTTTGTACAGTTTATTACATCGCCAATCTCTTCCAAAAACTCGTGAAGAAAATCGAAAATTTCAGAGAAAAATTGTAAGCCTATGTTCTATGATGGTTGTTGCTCCTTGTTTTTTGATTACTGTATTTTCTTTAATTTTTTTAGAGCTAGGCGTTCAAACTTGGTTTAAAGATCGTGTACGCACCGTAATCAACACCTCTACTCAAGTTGCTGATGCTTATCTTTTAGAGCATAAAAAAATTTTAGAAGAATCTATTATGAAATTGGCTCACACAATTAATACGACTTTTACTATGGAAGGTGTCACATCCAGCCAAGAGCTAAAAAAAAATAATTCCCATGCAAAAAATGTACTTCAAGATTTAAAAGATTTTTTAAATTATATGAGCTCTTTTTCTACCCATCAAGCCATTTTGTTTGAGCGCACCCAAGGAAAAAACAAAATAATTGCAAAAACTCAACAAATTGATGATGTTATCAAGTTTTTAAGTCGTATCACAGCCTCTTACATCAAAAAAGTTTCTTCTAAACGCATTATGTTTTATTTGCACAAAGAGGAAGGCCGAGTTGTGGCTGTTGTTCCACTGTCATTAAAACAATGTTTTTTGCTTATTACTCGACAAGTAGATCCAGCAGTGTTGCATCATGTAGAACACATGAAACACTCTGGAACTGCTTATCAACGAGTTTTTGAAGAACAAAGCGCGCTCATTCAAAAATTTATTATTTTGTTTGTACTTTTTTCCTGTATTCTTTTACTTTTTGCTATTTTAGTCGGTGTAAGCTTTTCAAAACGACTAACGGAACCCATTGGCGCTTTGTTGGCAGCAGCCCAATCTATTCGATTAGGAGAACTTATCCAAGTACAAGATGTTGAACCAGAAGCTATGGAAGAGTTACGCTTATTAATCCAAACGTTCAATGTTATGGTACAAGAAATGCATGCGAAAAAAGAAGAATTAATGGTTATGAATAGAACTCTAGAAGAGCGCAGCCATCGGTTATCCAATGTACTAAAAGGCGTTTCTTCAGGAGTTTTAGGGCTTGAAATGAATGGACGTATTATTTTATCTAACGAACGTGCGCAAAGTTTGCTAGAAAAAACACAAAATATGGAAAATGACTATCTTCAACGTATCTGCGCAGAGTTTTGGGATTTTGTAAAAGAGGCGCATCTTGAACCGGGACAACAAAGCCAAAAACAAATGACCATTTTACAAAATTGCCTACCGCGTATTTATGCGTTGTATGTTCGAGCATGGTCTAATGGAGCAGAATTAACATTGACGTTTGATGACATTACCGAATTAGTAGCAGCACAAAAACGCAGTGTTTGGGAAGATGTTGCAAGAAGAGTTGCCCATGAAGTCAAAAATCCTCTTACGCCTATCGCGCTATCTGCACAACGGCTACAAAGACGTTTTTTGCATTTAGTCAACCAGCCGGAAATCTTTCAAGATTGTGTAGATACAATTGTACGACAAGTTGCGTATATTGACCAATTAATTTCAGAATTTTCCTCTTTTTCCCGCATGACAGAAGCAAAATTGGCGCCATTTTCCTTACATCAAATGCTTCATCGCTTAATCAATTTTCACCAACAAGCGTACCCAGAAATTCAGTTTAGCCTTATAGTGATTGCGTTGGGTGAAAAGGATATGTGGCAAGGTGATGAAGGACAATTAGAACGCGCCTTTAGCAACCTTCTTAAAAATTCCATCGAAGCTATTCAAGACCGCCCCCCTTGTGCATCTTTGCCTTCAGGAAACATAGAAGTTCGGCTAATCCGTCATATCAAGGGAATAACGCTTTCGATAAAAGATAACGGAAAAGGATTAAACTCTGATGCGCCGCTTTTTCTATTTGATCCCTATGTTACAACAAAATCTTACGGTACTGGATTAGGACTTTCTATTGTACAAAGGATTGTGTCAGATCATCATGGAACGTTGACACTTTCACCTTGTGATTTGGGTGCAATAGCAACGTTAGAACTCCCAAATTTAAAAAATTCTTCATTAGATCCATTTCGAAAGTCTGAACATTAAAAGTAGTATATTGAAACGAAGTGCAAATTTTCTAAAGCTATTATTAATAATTTATTTTGAATTAAGAGTTTTAAAGAAGCAAGCAATAACATCGAAAAGCCCATTAAAATTTAGTATATTATGGGGCTGTTGCATGATAGATTTTTAGGCGGAAAATTTTTATAACGGATTCTTTTTTATGATTTTTTATAAATTTAGATAAAGAAAGTCTTTAGACTTATAAAAATGTCCAGATTTAAAGCTCAATAAGTTGTTTTATTTTAATAACGTTGTGAGCCTAAAGCCTAATGTTACGCTCTTTGGTACGTAATCTCTTGTTATCTTGGGAAAAAACACGTTCCAATGGTGACCAATCTTATTATTCTTCTTAACTGCGCAAAAATGCACACGCTTGCGAGCCGCTGCTATTCTGGCTGACCTTGTATAATATTTTGTCTGTATAAACAGCTCCTTGATTTGGCAGTACAGCGATAAACCTTTAGCATCAGTACTATTAGCAGGGGGAATTGCCACCTTGTTTATCATCCCAGACTGAATATCTACTCTGACATGTTTTTTATATCCATACCAAAACTTATTTCCGCCTGCTTGTCCTTT
>NZ_BAUP01000031.1:0-9887 GCF_000648275.1 Holospora elegans E1
TTCATTATGCTTCTCATGATGAGCTAAAACAGCATGTGCGTGCTTATCTTATGGCTTACAACTTTGCTAAACGACTAAAAGGTATCAAAGGAAAAACTCCTTGGCAATTTATTCTAAATCAGTGGACAATTCATCTTGAATATTTTATACCTAATCCTAACAATTTTTTACTGGGACTAAACATATAAGTCCAAATCTTTTTATCCTATTTCTGCAGCGATACGTTTAAATCATTTAAGCACTCCGATAACTTTTTCATTCTCCTCTCTTTCACTTCAAAATTTTTTATTTTTATCTTTTCTTCTTTGGTAATTCAGAGTTACAATTCGGCTTTTGTCTACCCAGTGTCAGTAATGATTTTTTTCTCGATGAACCTTTATTGTGGATTCTTTAAATCCTCTAAAATCATGACGATTTCTCTTTGAAAATTCCGCACATACACCTTGCCTTGTGTTTTTATAGAAAGCCGCTTCTTTTTTCCTGAATAAAAACACTTTTTTTTATTATTACGATTATTTATATTTTTATTGTTTTTTTACTCTATTTTTTGGGACGTTATATTTGTGTTCTATGTGTGTTTTTCTATTAGTATAACTTCATAAATTTTTATCACTTTTTAGCAGCACCTAAGAAGTGAAAAATGAAGATACTTAATCGTATCATATGCCAAGCTCTCACTTACGCCGTAACTTTGGCTGACGTAGAAAATATGTGCGGTATTCTCGGATATAATTAAGGGTATCATCAAAAGACGCTTTTTCTATGCTCAGCTTATTCTTGCTTCTTCCCCGAGCTTTCTTTTTAACTTCTGCTTCTTGAAGAATACTTCCCATTCTATAAAATGCACCCTTTTTAACTCCTGTCAACTTGCGGAATTTTCTTCTTGCTATTATATTTTGATCTGTTCGTAGTTCTTACCTTGCCTCCTAGTATTTTTATCATAAATCTTGTTTATAATCTATTTTACGAAAAGTCTATTCTCTTTTGTGGCTTAATTAGGGACACTGCCTATTTATTTTTCAAAAATTTTTCTCTTTTCATTATTCATTATGTTTTTTTGTTAAATTAGTGCAAGTTGGACGTGTGCACTTGTACTGAAAAGACCATGGTGTTGGAATAAGAAAAATTTTTGGTTTGATTACTTGTACACAGTTTTGAAAACTGGAGGAAAGCAGTATTATGTTGACCAGGGCCGTTTTTTAGATGTAGAACGTCTTGTTTGTAATAAAGGAGATACTCTTTTGGATGGGTGGTCTGTCCAACCTGAAGGAGACGTTTTGCCTGCAAAAATTATTGCAGTGTCTCTTGGAGAAACAAAATCAAAGAAAGTTATAATTTTTAAAAAGAAGCGACGTCACAATTATAGAAGAAAGCGTGGACACAGACAGGTTTTAACTCGAGTGCGTATTGAAGCTGTATAAGTTTAGTGAGAAATTTGATATGTGGAAGAAAATGGGGTAGCTTATGGCACAAAAAAAAGGAAGCGGAACGTCGCGTAATGGTCGCGATTATGCTGGACGTCGGTTAGGTGTTAAAAGGTTTGATGGACAGGTTGTAAATGCCGGAACTAGTATTTTGCGTCAGCAAGGAGCAAAGGTGCGTCCTGGTATAAATGTTGGATGTGGAAAGGATTATACTTTGTTTGCAAGAATTTCTGGTTATGTGAAGTTTTGCATAAAAAAAGGAAAAAATCGTAAAAGTTTTTAAAGATCGTATTTAAATTAAACTGTTTCTTAAAGAAGTAAAAAAATTACAAAGCTTTGCTTAAAAAATCTTTGAAAGGGTAAAACAGAGGGTAAAGAAGATCTTTTCGCTTGTAAAAAACTTGTATCTGTGCTATTTATAAATTGTTTGCTATGGTTTGTAAAAAGTTTTAGATTTTAATGCATGACGACTTTTTTGACATCCTAATGTATTTTTAAGGTTAGTTTTATTTCTGATAATGTTGCAAAATATTACGAGATATTGATTGAGATACGTAACGTGTATTATAATTATTCCTTTTACATAAGAAAAATTTTACTAATTAAATTCCATGAGCTTTCATAAAAAATCTCTTAACTGTGTCCTCTGGGTGTTGCTGGACTTTGATAATTCTTTAATGGGGACAGAGCGCATCACCATTCCTCTTTTGATTAACCGCTTTAATGAGCTGTACAAAGATAAAATTTCTTTTCTATTAACGAATGAGTGTTTTGAAGCTCAATTTAAAGGAAAAACACGAGAATCTCTTTGTAATCATTTATCAAACTATTTTAAAATTAGAGTAGATTATGATGTGTTATACCATGAAAGAGAACAAAATATAACAAAATCTTTTCAAGAGCATTTTGTTGAAATGGCTTTGCATGTTATTGAAACTTTAACCGTTGTTCGTCAGAAGTGTGGGGTGGCATTGGTTACAAACAGTCCATTACAAAGGGTTTTTTCAGCAATGCGTTGGGCAGATAATAGACGAGGAGGCGAACTCGCTAAAATTTTTGAGACTTCATTTTTTGAGTCTGGGACTTCTCCAAAACCTTTGCCAAATGTGTATCTTCTTGCCATGAATCAATTACGCGTTTTACCAGAGAACTGCGTTGCGGTAGAAGATAGTGTTTCTGGTGCTACTGCTTCTATTTGTGCTGGAATTAAAACTTTTGGATATACTGGATTTTGTTATAATAGATCTTGCAGTGAAGAACAATTGAAAGCTGCTGGTGTTGCACAATGTTTTGATGATTGGAGACAGTTTCTAAATTTAATCTAGCTTATAGAATAACAAATTGTAAATAAAAACTTCAAATAGTGAAATATTTTCAAATAATACATAATTGTGGAATAGGTAGATAGAGAAAAAAATAAATAATAGAGGTTTTTTCGAGACTTTTAACCAAAGATAGCATGATTAATTTTCAAAGTTTTATTAACGTGAAGTTCCGCAAAAATACGCAGTGTTCCCTCTAGCATTTCAAGTTATCGTGTGTTTGCAAGAGTTTTTCGACGAAATTTTGCAAACTAATAGAGGTGAGGAGCGTTATTTTGTTCAATGGAAAAGGTTTTATCTTTTCCCTGAAAGGGGTGGGGGATTGGAATAATTTTATTAAAACCTGCCCAATGATCTTTGCAATAAAATAAAATTTTCCATTTTTTTAATCGTTCAAAAAGTCGTTTGAATGTTTGACTATAGTGATCACCAAATTCCCAATCGATAAGCCGTTTTCCAGCACGATCACAGACTTTAAGCTTTAAAAATCCAAAATTTCTTGCTTCTTTTTTTAAATAATGCCAAAATTCATCGACTTCCTTGACAATACCTTTTCTTCTGGGAATGACTCGGTTTTGGCGCATAGCCTTGATTATAAGGTGCCCGCCCCCTTCAAAACAGCGCTCGCGCTGACACCAAAAGTTGCGCAATTCGGTTCATTGAAAGACCGCTTGCGTAATAAAACAAGGGCTTGGAGCTTGTCTTTTTCGGGCACACCTCGTGCAATTTTTTCCACATTTTTTACATTTGTACCGCTTTCCCCCTCGAACAAAACCGATTTTAAAGCAATCAAAACATTCACAAAATTTACATACAATCTTTTTTAGAGACTTTTAAAAAAATTCCTTTACTGATTTTAACAAAAAATATTTTTAGTTAAAGGCTTCGAATTTTTACATTTTTTATTACTGATATAATTTTTATAGTATTAAAATCTATAAAGAAAGTAGGTAAAAATTAGGTTTAATTATTTTCTTCTAATAATTCTTAAATTTATTTAACTTTACAAAAAAATAATTTATCCTTAACTATTACCGATTATTTAAAAATTATGCAGAAGAATCTTGAATATCTAGAGTTATCTCTTTATTAACTAACTATTTTTTTATCACTGCCAAAGCGCCTGGGGCAAAGACCTTTATCGGATTAGTCTTGTTGCTCTCCCAACCGCCCATTATTTAAATCATCTTTTTGGCTATGTCTTTAGAAAAAACATCTTAGTTAATATATACTACATTTTTTACTTCTTTGCTATTCATTATTACAGAATATATATATTTTTAATATTTCGTTATATCTACTAAGTAATTTTTCTATAATTTCCAAAGTTTGCTTTTGTTTTCACTACTTTCAAGATCTTTTGTCCATTTTACTATACCGATATTAATGTTTTTTTCTAGAATTTACTTTTTCAAATAACAGCCCTTTTGGTTTTAGATGATAATAGATTCTTTTTGAGAAGAAGAATTTTTAGAAGCTGAGCTCTCTGAAGGAGACTCGGGTTTTTCAGAAGTAGGGCTCTCTGAAGGAGACTCGAGGTTTTCAGAAGTAGAGCTCTCTGAAGGAGACTCAAATCTATCTGATGATATAAGGGAAGAAGAAACACTTGCTTCATGCAAAACGTCTAAACCTGGATCTTGTATCTCATTTTTATAATCACCAGCTAGTGATTTTTCTTTAGATAAAATTTCTTCATTACCCGACCAAGAAATTAATTTTCTTCCCACAACTCCAAATAATTCCTTGATTTTTGGCAGAAAATAACTCATTAAGTGTTTTCCCGTTTCTTTTGCTTGCTCTGTTATTTGATGCGTAATTTCTTTTGCTTGTTCTCCTGCCTTACCAGCTATTTCTTTTGCATGCTCACCGGCTTGTAAAGCGACTTCACCTGCTTGAGGAAGAAGCTCATTTTTTGCATAATCTGCCACATGTTCTACACCTTTTGTGATGCGCTCTAATCCCTTTTTCATCAATCCAGAATCTTCTTGATTGCCCTGAACAAAAGTTTCTGCTACTAAATACCGTGAATCTAGATTGTTTGCATTGGGCTGATTATTCAATAACGGGACTTCAGATCCAGAAGGAAGGATTTTTTTCGTTTCAGGATTTTGTTTTTCATCAAGTCCGGCTTTTGAAAGTAAAGCCAATCGCTCTTCGATAGATGCAGCACACAACGTTTGACTTCCAAACGTGACCAGTAAAAAAAAAGGGAGATAACGATTTTTCATTTTAATATACGCGTTTTGATTTATGAGTTATATTATAATTGTATTAAAATAAAATTGTGTAAAAAAAACTAGCTCATAGGTTAAAAAATAATAATACATTACCAAAAATATAACACTCCACATAGTTCATCAAATGAAAAGCTTTACTTGTTTTTTGTCCTTATTATTCTAATTTTATTTTCTAACCCAGAGCAAGAATTTTATAAACAGTATCTCTTACCAACTACAACACCCCCATTTTCTACTTCTACGAAATAAAATCTACAAAGTCGAAGAAAAAAAACCACTTTTTTGATTAATCTCAATGCGTTTTTCGTTTAAGTGCTTAATTTTTCGGTGTAAAGCCGAACGCTCCATACCGATTTTTCTTGCAACAATAGATACGTTTCCGTTTTCTTCTGAAAGACGGTATGAAATATAAAAATGCTCAAACATGCACCGCGCATCTGTCAATGAAAGAGAAAATAAATCTTGGTGCATGGAATTATTAAATTGCATCATGACGGGTAAAGAAAAATTCTCTGCTATTAAAGTATCCTTGGTCGCAACGATCACAGCGTTTTCAATAACATTAGAAAGTTGCGTGATGTTTCCGGGCCATTCATACAGTTGCAAAGCACGCAATGTCACAGAATCTAAAGGTTTAAGAAATTTTTGATAACGTAATGAAAAAAAAGACATAAGATATTCTATCCAGAGCTTAATATCTTCCTTGTGCTCTCGAAGAACTTTAAGAACAAAATAGTTCAACGTAATACGATCAAAAAATTCTTTAAAAAAAAGCCCTGCCTTGGATAAAAATGTGTCTTGAGCCGTGGCTAAAAATCGAACATTTAATGGAACTAAATTTTTTCCATTAACACGATACACTCCATTTAAATCCCAGAGCTCCGATAAAACTTTTTGTAATTTATCGCTTAACGTATCTACATTTCTGAGAATAATCGTTCCTCCTTGTGCTTTTTCAAATAGACCAACGCGCTCTACAACGCGATCACGTTCAATACCCAACAATTCTTCATTTCCTAGAGTATTAAGTTCTTGCGCCTCAAGAATTAAAACAGATTTATCTTTCCTAGAAGAAAGTTGCACCATTTCCTTTACAATAGAAGTTTTTCCTGTTCCGTTTTCTCCTAAAATTAATACTCGAGCATCTGTTGCTGCAAGCCTTGTCAACGAAGATGCCAAGGGAAAAGGCCAAGACTTTGCCTCATTGGTAGCCATAACTTTATGGATGTGGAGCTGAGAATGTTCCAGTCCATGACGAACACTTAAAAGCAGGCGATCCAAGTCAAAAGGCTTTTCTAAAAAATCATACGCCCCCCGCTTAATAGCTTTCACAGCAAGTTCTAACGTCCCATGACCGCTGATCATAATAATAGGAATTAAAGGAGAAATCTGTTTAATTTGCTCTAAAAGATTCACTCCGTCCCAAGAATCTTTACCGAACCAAACATCCAGTAAAATCAACTGAATATTTTCACTCTTTAATTTTTTCATCGCTTCATCTGGTGTCTGAGCGATGTGGGTTTTAAACCCTTCATCTCCCAAAATCCCCTTTAAAGTTTTACAAATTTCTTTATCATCATCCACTACCAGAATAGTATGCATCGGAACTCCTAATTTTTATAAGCTGCACCCCAAAAAATAATTTGAACTCCTAATCAGCGTAAGAAGAAAGCGAAGAAATTTTAGCCGTGTACACTGCTTCTGCTACTAACTTTTCTTCTACCCAAGCTTCTCCTCTAAACGTCCATACGTATCCTCTTTCTTGCTCTTTTTGCACGCAAAGTCTTAACGTATCCCCAGGCACTACAGGACTTCGAAATTTTGTTTGATTTAAAGACATAAAATATACAATATGATCCTTAGAGGTCAAATTTAAAGAATGCATTACCAAAACTGCAGCTGTCTGCGCCATAGCTTCTACAATAAGAACACCAGGCATAACAGGGCGCTCTGGAAAATGTCCAGAAAAAAAATACTCATTCATCGTAACATTTTTTATTCCTACCGCACGCTCTCCAAGTAAAACATCCACTACTCGGTCTACCATTAACATAGGATAGCGATGAGGAATATATCGCATGATGTCTTGTATCGAAAATTCAATACTTTTTGAATTTAAAATCGAAGAAGAAGTAAATAAATCCATAATATTACCCTTTATCATTTGAAAACAATCGCTTTAAATAGATCACTTGTCTTTTCCATTGCTGGATAGGCATTGCTGGAATTCCAGCGATTTGTGCACCAGACTCCGTCGATCGCATTACACCACTTTTAGCTGCCACAGCAGTTCCGGCTTTTAAACACACCCCAGGAGCTACCCCCACTTGACCACCTAACATGCACTGATCTTCTATACGACAACTCCCAGAAATTCCCGTTTGTGCAACTAGCACCACATTTTTTCCAAGCTGAACATTGTGTGCCACTTGAACCAAGTTATCTATGCGCGTTCCATCACCAATTAACGTATCATCTAAAGTTCCCCGGTCAATAGTAGTGTTTGCTCCCAAAACAACATCTGACCCAATACGAACTTTTCCCCAATGAGGAACGTCCACAGGCCCAGAACCTGTAACAACAAACCCAAATCCCGGCTGACCTATTCGGGCCCCAGAGCGAACACAAACCCGATCTCCCAAATAGGCATGGCAAATAGAAACATGGGAATCAATACGACAATCTTTTCCCATATTAACATTTTTTCCTATTAAAACATGCGCTCCCAAAATGCATCCTTGCCCCAAAATTGCCCCTTCTTCTATCACCACAAAAGGACCAACAGTACAAGAATCAGGAACAAAAGCATCAGGGTGAACCCATGCAGAAGGATGAATTCCTCTGTCTCCTTGTGAATCTAAAAAAAACTCAGCACTAAGCGCACGCATCAAACGAACACAGCACTCCCAAGGGGTTTGACACAACAAAGGAATGGTGTGATCCGGCAAAAAATCCTTATGCTCTGGACGAACAAAACACGCCCCCGCGTTACACTGCTTTCCATCTTTTAGCAAATCCAAACGATCCAGAGAAGTAACTTGATCACGATTTGCGCTTCCAAAAGATGCAACCCCAGAAAACTTTTTTTCTAAAGCAGCACCCAACACTCCAGTGTGCTTGGATATAAATTCTATATCAAAAACAAAAGACATCCTCTTCCTTTTTTTGCATTACCCCTTAGCCCCAGGAACATAATCTTTTAACGTATCTATCCGTTTTTCCATTAAACGCGCAACGTCAGAAGTTAAATCCACAATACTTAAATTAAGCTCTGAACGATCAATGTGTAAAACTACAGCCCCATTCAAAACCAAAGATATTCCACGTTTTGAGCACAAATCATCCAAAATTTTCTGCATTTCTTGATCTAAAAATTTGGCTACTGATTGTTCGGAAACATAAATTTTTTTTTGCATTTCCGAATGAGACTGCTCAAGCTTTGTAACACGATCTTCTAGTGCTTTTCTTTTTTCATTGTATTTTTCTTCTCCAATAAGACCCCGCAGCCCATCTAACTTTTTCCATTCTTTTTCTAAACTTGTTTTTTCTTTAATTAGTCCTGAAGAAACTTTCTCTCTCCAAGCTTCTATGTCTTTTTTCCAGATTCGATAAGCAGGTAGCACCTCTATAATGCCATTTAAAAACACAACCCCCGTCTTTTTTATGGTTAAAATCTTTGAAGGCTCTTCTCTTTTTTCTTCTTGCTTATCCTGCTCCTTTGAACTTTCTCCACAAACCGAACCACAAAGAATCAAACAAGAAAAAATACAAAAAAAACTTTTATGCAGTAAACTTAGACTCATCTTTTTCATATTTAATTTCTCCACACTTAACTCCTAAATATTTTTATAAATCACGAACTTTTATACTTAAGTCGCACCTTTCTTTTGATCATCATAATTTTTTTACGAAAAATCAAGTGCTCAATATAAGCAATAAGTTATTTTGCAATAATTTACCATTTCTAAAATAAAGTTTACTCACAATTTAACAAAAATTAATTTTCGAAGTTTAAGTAGATACACTTAAACAAAAAACGGCTTTACAGTTAAAGATTAGCTTTGAAAATTAAAAATAAAAAATCAATGTAAAAAATCTGGTATGAAGAGAGTTTTTATTGTAATTTAATTTTTGAAAAAATGAATTAAAGAAATTTAAATTATTGTATTTACATAAATACCTGAAAAATCAAAAGTTCAAAAATGAATGGCAGCGTATCAAAAAACATTTTTTAGAGCAATAATATACCAAATCAAACTGAAAGTGTTGGACTAATGCGTTGAAAATTGTCATTGACTCAGTCGACAAGATTCATGGCAATGTTGTTTCAGGTTTGGTAGAAAAAATGCAGCATACTCTTGCAAAACTCTTTGGCAGAGAAGAAAAATCGATTGTTGCGCATATGTTCATTCTTCTCTGGTTGGGGCTAGGGAGGGCAAATAATGCTCCTCAATCCCCCTTTCTTTCGCTACTTTTTTGGTGTCTTTGCTTTTGTTATAAGGTCTTTGATCCAAGATTAGGTGAATGTTAGGTTGTTTAGTCCCAGTAAAAAATGGTTGGGATTAAGTATAAAATATTCAAGATGAATTGTCCACTGATTTAGAATAAATTGCCAAGGAGTTTTTCCTTTGATACCTTTGAGTCGTTTAGCAAAGTTGTAAGCCATAAGATAAGCACGCACATGCTGTTTTAGCTCATCATGAGAAGCATAATGAAAGCTATTAACTGTTGCTTCTTTTATATTTCTATTCATTCGCTCTACTTGCTCATTATTCTGTGGATACTTTATCTTAGTCCTCCTATGCTCTATTTGATTCTCATTACAAACACGCTCAAAGATATGAGTGAATGCATGTTTATGATGATCATGGGTGGTGAATTGAATTCTGTTATCTGTAAGGACT
>NZ_BAUP01000030.1:0-6269 GCF_000648275.1 Holospora elegans E1
ACCTTTCGCTGATCGATCATACTAAGTACGAAGGTTCATTTGCATTAAACATTGTTGTTTATTTTTAATAAAATAGCCTCTTTTTCGGATCTTTAAAAGACCCTTCAAAAAAGTGAGGGGGAGTATGAAAATTCTCAAAAAAATATATAAAAAATCAACTTAATTGAGTACGGGCCTTTAGAAAAAAGGTAAAAAGAAAAATTTTATGTATCCTGCCACACAATTTGGAAGCAAAATCCTTCATCTCCTTTGTGTTCTGAATTCGATACATATTGCATCAGCTTTTCCCGAATTCCGGCCTAATCCACTCTCTTAAAATGCTGATGAATAACCCCGAAAATTTTCATGATGCTCAGGACAACAGACTTTATTGCCATCTGGCTTTAGCGTTCCTAAATTATCTTTTATTAATTTACAAGTCAATCATTAAATGCTTATTTAGCAATGGGAATTTGTATTAAATGCATAATTGCGCCGTCTTAAAAACAAAAAATAGACTCTTAAATACATCATTGATCTAGGTTTAAACCACTTAGCGATACTATCTAGAACATTTGTATAAAAACTTTTAAACTAAACTAGTTAAAAAATTTAAAAGCTTTATCAAGAGTAAGACACACATTGGTTTTAGGAGAGATTTTTATGGTTTTGTTTTTTCGCAGCACAATAAAATTTTTAGAAGAAAATAAAAGATTTTGTTTGTTCGCTTTGTTTAGTATACATCTTTTTTGTTTTTGGCCCGGGATTATGACCTCTGACAGCCAGTGCCAATATCTAATGGCGATGTCCGGAAATTATGGAGATCATCATCCTTTTATTATGTCTTTTTTATGGAGGTATATTGATAAAATTTTGAAAGGTTCAGCAGGAATCTTGGTAATGCACTTAAGTCTTTTTTATTCCGGAATTTATTTTTTATTAAAAAGTGTATCCCAAAAACGACTCTCTTTAATTTTTTTTGGTATTCCTTTTATCCCTCATATTCTTATTTATTCAGGTATGATCTGGAAAGATTTGGGTTTTGCTTATTCATTTTTTTGTGCAATGAGTTATTTGACTTATTTAGCCATGCAAAATAAAGATCTTTTATTTTTTCCAAAAATTGGAATTCTTGTGATTCTTGCTTATGGAACCCTTGTAAAATTTCAAGCACAGTATTTGGCCCCCATCGTATTGGTATGGATTGGATGGCATTGTAAACACCACAATAAAGATATTGCTGGCATCGTCAAAAGTATATCTAAAGTTTTGATCATTTTTTATGGTATTATTTCGGGGATCCAATATTTAGGCCCAAAGGTTAAACAAGATCACAGTTGGCAGTACGTTAAACTTTACGATCTTTCAGCTCTAAGTGTAGAATTAAATCAATCTTTATTTCCTGAATTCTGTAAAACAAAAAGATTTTCTATGGAAAAATTGCATAGTTTGTTCAACAGATCAAGAGTAGATGATTTAATTTTTGGAGATGCGATATTAGAAAAAGGAAAAAATGAGAATGAAAGAACTTTTCTTTGGAAAACATGGAGTTCTCAAGTTGCTCGCCATCCATTTTTATATATCAAACATCGCATTTTAAACTTATCTTATACTTTGTTTTCAACTCCAAATATTTGTAAATTTATTCCTTTTTTACAAAAATTGGAAAATCAAAAAACATTTTCGTATAAAGTTATTTACTGCTTGACTAGAATTTTAAGTTGGATATTTTTAGCACATTTTTTGCCTGCTTTGCTGAGTTGTTTTTATCTTGTTTTTGGAGGACTATCGTTGCGTTCTTCCACAGCTGCTATTCCCTTATTTTTTATGAATGCAGTATCGGTAGGAATGTTGCTTGCTCTTTTATTTTTTTCCATGGCAGGAACCTCTAGGTATACATACGTATGTATGTGTTTGGTACATTCCTCCCATGTGTTTGCTTATTTGTGCTGGAAGAAAAAAAGGTAATCCTTTGAAATAAAAAAGCAAATTCAATTAATCCGGCTTTGTAGGAATTTTTCTGAAAGACGCTTGTTGTTAAACAGATAAGATGCTAATCTTTATGAAGATCTAAGAGGATCGAATGAAAAATCTGTTTTTTTCAAAGAGATTAGATTAAAGAAGAGATTTTGTATTGGCAGCGGAAATACTTTTGGCTTCCCCCCACTAACACTATACCAAATCAAATTGAAAGTGTTGGACTAATGCGTTGAAAATTGTCATTCACGCGCTCGACAAGATTCATGGCGATGTTGTTTCAGGTTTGGTCGAAAAAATACAGCATACTCTTGCAAAACTCTTTGGCAGAGACGAAAAATTGATTATTGCGCACATGTTCATTCTTCGATGGAGTTCAGGTTTGGGGCTGGAAATAATGCACCTCAATGTCCCCTTTCTTTTGCTGATTTTTGGGTGTCTTTGCTTGTAGGGCATTGATCCAAGATCAGGGAAATGCTAGGCGCCTTTGGATAAGCGCCTTTCAGCGGATCAAAAAAAGTCTTCAAGGTTTTTAAGGATACCACCGTAAGGCGCATGTGCAGTCAAATCCAAGACTCCCATCAGGTTCATGCGTGTAGGCCATTGTAGGCAATGGGGTGCCTGACAGGTGATTTTCGTTGCCATTCTGGCGCGCATGCCATCACCAACAGGATGGTCCGGCAAATGTTGTCACACCGTTGAATAAAAGCTTCCTGCTTGGCTGAATCTGACTTTTTAAATGAAAAAATTATGGGCGCGCAACGTCTTGCCTTGAATTGCAGAGCCCTCGCTTTACACCATTAACTTTTGATCTTCCTTATACTCCTCTACGACCGTCAATCGAAAGAGCCCAAGCAATTTGACGAGCTCCACCCTGATAACAAAACTGCCTTAATCCTATCTTCTACGCGTCGCTTCTTTTCTTGCCGATGCTGCGTTCTTAACGCAACACGATCTTCTTCTTTCAAAAAACTTTGCACAAGAAAAATTATTAACACATAAAATTAAACTTTTAAACAATTTCATTCAGCATGAGTATATTGATGAAAGCGACATTGATATGACTATGTGCACAGACAGAAACTGGGGCAGAAAAAGTAAAAAGTTGCTTGGAAAAAAGAGTGGGAAATAGTATCAAAGAACACATAATATTGCCGGTTTGGTTAATAACAAGCCCATAGCACCAAGGTTTTTAACGGATCTTGCGACACATTATTATTCCAAGCTTGGGTAGAAAATTTCTGATCAAGGAACTAAAGTCTGGTCAAGGTGTTATTATGGATAATGCCTCTTTTCATAAATCCAATAGAAGTCAAGAATTAATAGAATCTGTAAAATGCAGTATAATTTTTCTACCTCCTTACTCTTGTGATTTGAATCCAATTAAAAGTTCTTGGCCAATATGAGACGATGGATTAAATGCAAAATTAATGCATTCTTCCAAATCTCAGCTTCAGGCTAAATGAGTATAGTTCTTTACGTGAACTCTATTTTCTTTACCTTAATTTTCCATATTTCCAAAATTCTATTTAAAGAAATTTGTGATAACGACGAGTCAAGCATAATATAATGCTCATAGTCCAACACGCGCTAATTAAAGAAGATCCTCCATAGCTTAGAAAAGGTAACGTAATTCCTTTTGTTGGGGCCAAATGTAAAACGCAAGCGATGTTCAGATAAACTTGATACATAAAATAAATAGATAATCCTGAAATTAACATGACTTGTTCTAAATGCAATCCTCGACGAGCAGCATTTAAGCTTCGAAAAATGATTACTGCGTATAACGCAAAAATTCCAAGGCATGCTATTAATCCAAATTCTTCTCCTGCTACTGCAAAAATAAAATCTGCGTGACCATCTGGAAGATGATCTAGCACAACTCCAGATCCAGGCCCCTTTCCCCACAATCCTCCAGAAGCAAAAACTTTTTAGGGATTGTAAAATTTGGTACTGTTTTCCAAAAGGATCAGATGATTCGTACCCAAAAAACATACGTAAGCGTAAAGCAGCATGGGGAAAGTAAAGCACTATGGGAATTAAAGAGACTATTCCTGCCCCCATCATTCCAAGTACCCACCCCCATCCTAATCCTGCTATAAAACTTTGTGTTAGCGCGCTCATCAGTAACAAAAAAACTGTTCCCAAATCAGGTTGTAAAAGCAGCGGACAAGAAACAATAATAAACAAAAGCAATACTTTTAAAAATCTTAGATTCTCATTTGGTTGAGAATACTCTGACAAAAAATAAGCACACCCCATACAAAAAGCAGGTTTAATAAATTCTGATGGCTGCACAGAAATACCAAATATGTTCAGCCAACGCTTTGCACCCTTAACCTGAACTCCAAACACAACAACTGCCCATAATCCCGCCCATGCGCTAATCCCTATTGTATATACCGTGGCCTTAAGGTGCTCTTTAGGTAGGAAGCTCCCAAGAAATAAAAGAACAACTCCAAAAACTACAAAAACTAAATGTCGTTTTAATAAAACAAAGGTTGTCCACCCATGTTGAGCTGCAATGGAAGGACTGGCGGCTAAAATCAACCAAGATCCTAATACAATCAACATAATAGAGCAAATCAAAATCCACCGATCAATAGCATTCCACCAAAACGCCCACAAGCTTTCTGGGGGAGGAGAGTCTTCTTGAGATTTTTTTTGATAAAAAGGAAGATTCATTCTTTTGTATCCAAAAATTGATCTCCCTGCTTTGCACTGTGTGCGTAAACAAGCTGATGTATATTTTCTTGAAACGCTTTTCCACGCTGTACAAAATTCGGAAATTGATCAAAGCTAGGACACCCCGGTGAACATAAAATTACTGCTTTCTTGTAAAGCCTTGCTTGGGACCATGCACTATACACAGCATCTTTCATGGTAATGAAATTTTCACAACAAATACTATTAGCATTTAAAAATTTTTGAAATCGCAAAGCAGACTCTCCATACACAAAGGCTTGAGTAATTTTAGATAATACAGGCTTTAGTACAGATAAATCATCTTTTTGTTTTGCTCCGCCAGCAATCCAAAATACTGGGCAACTCCAACGCATCAACGCTTGAACACATGCTTCTGGCGTTGTGGCTTTGCTATCGTCAACGCAATAAGTACCATCGTGAACTAAAAAACATTCCTGTCGATGCGCTAAATCTTGGAATTTTTGCACATTTGGAATAAATTTTTCTAGTCCACCAGGAATATGGTGCAAAACACTATAAGCCATGGCGACGTTTTGTTGAAACGCGAAAGAAAGAAAGCGATCTTCTTTAGGAAATTTTTCAAATTCTTCTTTCCACCAAATTCCTTGGGAATTATAACAAACGCAAGATGGATCTTCTTTTTGCGAACAATTTTCTTCTAAAGCTTTAAGGTAAATCAAAGGATTCCCTTTCCAATGATGCGCTATTTTTTGAGTATAATCACTTGAGATATCTAAAATGGCATGACGACTGTGTTCTAAAATCTTACATTTTATAGCACTATAGTGTTCCATAGTTCCGTGACGCTCTAAGTGGTGAGCACTAAGATTTAAGATTCCTCCTACTTCTAGTTCCCAAGGATGATGTGCGCAGAGCTCAAGCTGATAGGAAGACCATTCCAGCAAATACCATGGATTTTTGTGATGATGTTGAGCAACAGAAAAAATTGGAACTCCTATGTTTCCTACTAATTGACAAAAAATTCCTTGCGCACGTAAAGCATGAGCTATAATACTGCAAGTCGTTGACTTTCCGTTTGTTCCCGTAACTCCTAAAACCTTAGAGGTGGGAAACAATTTTAAAAACAACCCCAAGTCGCACGTCACGATTCCAACATCTGACAAACGTTTTCTGTGAAAAGTTTCTAGTCGCGCAAAGGATATCCCAGGAGAAACAACACTGTACAGCATTTTATTTGGATAAGGAAAGTCTATTATGGGTAACCCATGGTCTGAAGCTATTTTTCGTACAGCCTCACAATCATCCCATCCACTGACTTTAACGCCTTGATTTTGAAAAAAAGCTGCAGTAGCCATACCAGATTTTCCAAGTCCTAGCACGAAAACCTTCAAAACGATCCCAGAGCATTAACCCTCATTAAAAAATTTGTATTATTTTTTATTATACAAAAAAAAATACTATTTTCCCAACACCGAAAAAAAGTAATTTACCTGAAGTAAAAAATTAAAAGCTTTTTTGTATCTGAAAAAATTAATTTATACGTGAATAAAACCACGGGGGTGGCCCATAAGTGTTGAAAGTGGTTGAGATAGATATCAGGATTATAAAGTTTTAATTTTATAATGATGTATTGATATATGGAAGAA
>NZ_BAUP01000029.1:0-3433 GCF_000648275.1 Holospora elegans E1
TTTTTTCCCTCCATCTATACCTATTTTTTCTGAGGCTCCTGTGGGGTTAACACTTGTTTTAACACTTTGTGAATGATGCTATAGCTGGGATTCTCACTCCTTTCATACTTACTTCGGCCTGTCTTAACAAGTTCATGCATCACTTTTTCCCATACCCCCTTAATCCTACATGGTCTATAAAACGAATGTACTGTCCATTGACAACCGCTCTTGATTATATAACATACTGCATTAACCCCCTCTTTTTTGTTGTATTTGCTTTTATTGCCGCTATCAAAATGATGCTTTGTCACTTCCCACTCTCTTTTTTAAATCGCTTGGGTAATTCATCTTCCACACCATCAAGCCTTTTATATCACACTTTTTGATTCATGAATACAGGTTCTTTCATACAATCATTTTTAGAAATTTTTAAAAGACTTTCTTTACCAATTCTAACAAAAAATATCTTTAGTTAAAGGTTTCTTTTTATGATGTTTTAGCTATATAGGAAGAAAGTGTAATTACGTAATTGATATTAGATTAAAAACCTATTTTATCGAAATTTAGCTACATTAGGTTATGTGATGATTGATGCACTCTTTCCCCCCCTTTCACATCTATATTTTTTATGCTATACATACGAACGTGGAGTTTAAATGCTTAGTATTGTCGTTTTTTTAGGGTTTTGCGTGATGATACATAGTAGGTTTTTGTGTAACAAAGGGAGTATCAAGTTATGAAGAAAAATTTTCCGAATATTTTGTTTTTTGCCTTAAGTTTAGGAATTATTGTTCCTTCTCAGGGTTGGTCAGGTCCAGAGCAAGCCGATGCGTCTGCTCAACCGTTAGCTTCTCCTGCGCCTGAACAACCTGCTCAACAGGCTGTTCCAACAGCACAGGATCCAGCGGTAGCTGCTCCGTTGACAGAAGCGGCACCTGCTCCGGAACAAGATAAATCAGCTGCTGGTCCTGCTTTAGACTCGGCAAACCCAGAGGCAGGATCTCCAAAGGGAGCAGAAGGAGAGCAAGAGGCAGCAGGGGAAGGAAAGTCAGAAGAGAAAAAGGGATCAGAAAAAAAGAAGAAAAAGACGAAAAAGAAGAGAAAAGGCAAAGGAAAGTCTCACGGTAAGCTTGGCACTGCTCACCATTATCCTCCAGAAAATGTTATTAATAATTTAAATGCTCGGAACAATGTAGATCCTGCTCCTTCAGTGTGCGGTTCAAAAGTTGATAATTTTGAAGATTCTTCTGTAAAAAATCCTTAAGCTTTCATTTTTGGATAAAGAGTATTTTTAAAAGCTGGTATTTTAATATCAGCTTTTTTACGTAAAAATATTCGAAAAAAGTCTTTTTTAGATTGTGTGAACAAACCTAACGTAATTAGCGTGCAGATAAAATTCGAAAATTCTTGTGGGGTACTGAAAGCCTTAAATATTTAGAATTACGTCTATAGTTCTAAATATTCTCGAAGAAGCGGTTTTTTGGATGCTGTTCTTTGTAGATGACATGTTATGCACATACTGTATTTCACACTTTATTTTTTGAATTTTTCTTTCGGGAATTAAGAACCTGTCTTCACAGTTAAGCCAATCGACGAATCAGTAGTATTGAATGGGGGATCATAACGTTGTGTTTTTCCGGTTGAGCGCCTATTTCATGTTCCTTGGCCAATCGCCTAAAATGATTTAGCCAAGCAAATTTTCTCTCTACCCTCCATCTTTTCGCTAAAATTTCCCAGCCCGGCGCAATATGTGCCTAAATCTCTACGGTCTTCTTTAATATGTTTTGAACAAACTCTTCGAACGTTTTACGATAACCAGCATCTGCGCATCCCGCAACAAAAAAAGAAGCAAGAAATTTTGGATTTTTAAAGCTTGGATTTCTAAAGTCTATGATCGTGCTGGAAAACGGCTCATCGATTGGGAATTTGATGATCACTCGCGTCAAACATTCAAACGACTTTTTGAACGATTAAAAAAATGGAAATTTTTATTTTATTGCGGAAATCATTGGGCAGGTTTTAATAAAATTATTCCAAGCCCCCCCCCCTCTTTCAGGGAAAAGATAAAACGTTTTCCATTGAACAAAATATATAACGCTCGACACCGCCATTGGTTTGCGAGATTTCGTCGAAAACTCCTTGCAAACACACGATAACTTGAAATGCTAGAGGGAACACTGCGTATTTTTGCGGCACTTCATGTTAATAAAACATTAAAAATCAATCATACTATCTTTGGTTGAAAAGTCTAGAAAATTTTTATATTTTTTTGATAATTTTTTAATAAAATAAAAAATGTAAAAATTAGCTTAATTATAAACATGTTAAACAAAATTTTTCTTATTTCGTTATTTTTTGTGTTAAGCGCAAATACAAAAATCTATGCTGGTCTTTATGAAGATCTTAATAAAATTAAGCAATCACGTTTTAAAGATTTTACTTTCCCTGAAATAAAGTACTTAAGAACTGACGTTAAGCAAAAAATATTTTTTTTGATAAAAATATCTTAGATTTTGAAATTTTTTTAAGTGAAATAATTGGAGACAAAGATAATTTTAAAAGCATTTTAAATCAATATATTAGTAATAATTATCAAAATGATAAATTAAATAGAAAAGAATCAATTCCTTTAGAAATTCGAATGCTTTTGGCAAAATATTTCGCTGACGATTTTATCCAAAATATGAAAACTGTTTATTATGCGAATATGCAAAATATACACGATTTACTCCCTCAAATTACTGATAGTGGTTGGGAGGATAGCCCAGATATTTTAGGAAAGATAGAACAATATAAAAAGGAATCACTCAAAAAATTAAACGAATATTACACTCAACTACAGAACTTTGCCAGTGCTAAATTTGCTCTGGAAAATCAAATAGACCAAGCCTTAAAAAAATATGGGTCTGATGTTCCTTTTATAAAACTTTTTGATTTTATTAAAGAAAAAATATATAAATGCTATGAAGATATTGAAACAGTGCTGTCAAGAAAAAATAAAGAAGAATACATAGAAGATTTTACTAATATTAAGAGCATTACGTGGAATAAAGTCATGCTGGACAGAGAAATTGATTTTTTTAGAGAGGGTAAAATAGAAGAAAAAGAAAAGGAAATTAGAAAAATTGTTTCTGAACGAAAGCGAGATAAGGTTAAAAATTTTTTTAAATCTATAAAAGGTAAACTGACCTAGTTCTTTATTTTGTTTACCAACATATTCGGTAAAAAGGGTCATACTCCCCCTTACTTTTTTTCAGGTAGTTTAAAAGATCGCTGAAATCAAAGAATAAGAGTTTATCTTTGATCCACCTGAGCCCCCTTGTGTTCTTGTGTAAGGCCCGTTATAGAAGCGTATACAATAGCAACAGCGACAATGGTCATAAGTTTGGAAAGTCTTCCCAAATCTTTCATAGGGGTATTTTCAAGGTTAACCCCTTGCGTTTTCATAGTT
>NZ_BAUP01000028.1:0-3388 GCF_000648275.1 Holospora elegans E1
AATCTATGAAGGTGCTTACTTCCTTTTGAATCTATTTCATGCTCAACCTTACTCACTAAATCTTTATATATTCCTTCAAAATACTCCCATTTGATTACTTTTAACCGCTTTGAAATGCCACTATATGTCGCTTCAATGCCACTTTTCATTGATCCAAACCCTTGGTTGATTAGCTTTTCTAACATTCTTAAACTAGTTTTCTTGCCAAGGAGTATTAATCTCAGCAAACCTTTGAATAGTTATTCTCCGGTGATTTTATTATTATATCTATTGACATCGTAAAGTTTTCCTAGTCTCTCTAAATCTTCTTCTTTTATTAAAGACATAATATTTTCTAATTCTTCCATATATCAATACATCAACTTATGGGGTCATCCTCCGGCGGTGTTGTCATCACCGTTGAATAAAGACCTCCTGCTTGGCTGCCTTTGCGGGCCGTGCTGCTGGCTTTTTAAATGAAAAATTATGGGCGTGCAACGTCTTGCCTCAAGAACATAAAGCGCAGGTATCGCTTACTTTCATATACGTTGTGGCTTTCCAAATGCTCGATAAGTTCCGCTGTTTGTGAAATATTCAGCTTGCTTACAGAGCCCCTGCTTGACACCATTAACTTTTGATCTTCCTTATACTCCTCGACTGATCGTCAATCAGAAGAGCCTCAGCAATTTGACAATAGCTCCAACCCTTTGTCGGATAAAAAAACTGCCTTAATCCTATCTTCTACGCGTCGGTTCTTTTCTTTCCGATGCTGCGTTCTTAACGCAACACGATCTTCTTCTTTCAGAAATCTTTGCATAAGAAAAATTATTAACACATAAAATTAAATTTTTAAACAATTTCATTCAGCATGAGTATATGCATATTATTTTTTTACCTCTAATCTGATTAAGTTTTTTTAGTTTGTTCTTTTCTTCCTGGTCGATACTTTTGGATTTTTTAAGTGTATTTTTTAAAAATTTTGATTTTATAGCACCAGCTGAACTATAAAATCTATATGTTTATTAATAACACTTGCCTTTTCTAAAACATTGTAAAAATATCAAAATTTTTAATACAACAGCTGTGCTTTTTACATTTGCCGAGTTAATTTCATTCCTTTTTTAACATCGCTTTTCTGCCTTAATATTTATTTTTTTTGAGAAGAGATAAGATATACTGAGTCATACTTTTTATCTCCTGGCGAGCCGTAATATGAGCTAACGTAGTCAGCCCATCTCGATCCATAACTGTTAATCCGTAGGAAAAAAGTTCTCGAAAAATGCTGCGATCTCCTATGCTAGGACCTATATGAAATCCCACCCTAGGTGCTAGGCTTTTTAAAATTTTCTCCATATGCAATTGTGTGCGAGAAATTTGATGGCTAATTCGATTTCGTACAACCACCCATTCTAAATGTTCTTGAGCTTGGGATGCCTTATTTAGTCTTTGTTCCCACACCATGTGGGCATAGCTGCCAAAGGGAAGCGTAAGGTGAGATTGTTCTTGAATCTCTCTGATATTTACAAACAAATCTAAATCTAAAGGACTTTCTGTTATAGGGCTGACCAAAACACTAGATTTTTGATGAACATAGCGCCCTAAAGGAGTGTCACTTCCTTGAGTATCGATTACAATAACATCAAAATTTTCTAAAGTTTGTAACAGTAAATCCAAATCTTTTATGGATAGCTCTGCTGTTTCATACGCACTAGGACAAAACCGAACAATTTCAGGAACAGGAAGAGAAAAATTTTGCTGCTTGCAGTACTGTCTTCGATTTTCTATACTACGAAACAACGTTCCTTGATCTCCATCTGCATCAAAGCAGGCAACACTTAGCTTTTCATACATACACTGAAGTGCAAAATGTAAGGCAAGTGTAGATTTTCCTACTCCTCCTTTTGCATTCCCCCAAACAACAATATGAGATTTTTTTTTTGCATCCATTTAAGCCTCAAATGAGGAACCTCGTCGATAAATAATATACCAAATTCCCGCCATCAGCAAACTAATCGTCAAGATAATAAGACTACCTAGCGCATTAATCTGGGGAGTATATCCAATTTTAAGGTAAGAAAAGATTACTAAAGGAAGCGTTGTGTACCCAGGCCCAGAAGTAAAGCTAGCTAAAACTACATCATCAAAAGAAAGGATAAATGCTAAAAGCCAACCAGAAGCAAGGGCGGGCATCAGTAAAGGAAGTTTAATTGCAAGAAAAACTTTATAAGGGCGAGCTCCCAAATCCATTGCTGCTTCGCTTAATGCAGGGTCAATGCTTACGATACGTGATCTTACAATGGCTGTGACGTAGGCAGTTCCTAGTGTGGTATGGGCCACAAAAATACTCCAAAATCCTCGAGTAAGTTGGGGAAAAATTTTCATAATTGCAACCCAAAACAGCAACAAGGCCAGCCCCATAACGATTTCGGGAATCACTAAAGAAAGGCTGGCCATCCACACAAGGTGAGGATGGGCACTTTTGTTTCTTCCCCATTGGCTGGCACACAACGTTCCCAGTATCATAGCAAAAGTTGCAGAAAGTGAAGCAATTTTTATGCTTACCATAAATCCACGCATAAGCAAAGGATTTTGAAAAAGTGCGTAATACCACTTAAAAGACCATCCGGCCCAACTCATTGTGCTCAAACTATTAAAAGAGTATAGAAAAGTAATAAAAATTGGAAGATATAGAAAAATAAATCCAAAATAAAAAAACCAGTTAGAATTTTATTTTTCTTTAGCACAATTGTCAAAATTTAAAAATTCAATTTCTGTAGTATACCAATGTTTTTCGGTAAAGCCTATCTAAACTCAAAACATTTATAAAGATTCACACGATAAAGTTTAATGTATTAAGACTTAAAAAGAAATATACTCGATTCGATAGAAGGGAATTATGCACAACTTATGAGAGCGATGAAATGAAATATACTCATACTGAATGAAATAGTTTAAAAGTTTAATTTTATGCGTTAATAATTTTTCTTATGCAAAGATTTCTGTCAGAAGAAGATCGTGTTGCGTTAAGAACGCAGCATCGGAAAGAAAAGAACCGACGCGTAGAAGAGAGGATTAAGGAAGTTTAGTTATTCGACAAGGGGGGAGCTCGTCAAATTGCTAAGGCTCTTTTGATTGACGATCAGTCGAGGAGTATAAGAAAGATCAAAAGTTAATGGTGTTAAGCGGGGGATCTATAAGCAAGCTGAATACTTCGCAAACATCAGAACTTATCGCACATTTTGAAAGCCATAACGTATAAGAAAGTAAGCGATACCTGCGCTTTATGTTCTTGAGGCAAGACGTTGCACGCCCATAATTTTTCATTTAAAAAGCCAGCAGCACGGCCCGCAAAGGCAGCCAAGCAGGAGGTCTTTATTCAACGGTGATGACAACACCGCCGAAGAATGAA
>NZ_BAUP01000027.1:0-8576 GCF_000648275.1 Holospora elegans E1
CCCGTATTGTGGAAATACATTTTTAATACTAAAATTATTTACTATTTTTTTAGTATTTAATTGGACATCTTTGGAAACTATCATTTAGGTAACTCCATATTGTAAATATCAAAGATGAGGGGGAATCTTAGCCCAAATTTTTTTCGTCTATTTCTATATTCATCTGCTATGATTTTAAATCGCTTAATCATTCCTATGACATTTTCATTGGCGCTCTTTTCGCTCGCGAGTTCTTGATTTTTCTGCTTACCCCCTTATGGTAAAGGGGGGCGTACTTTTCTTTTTTGGTAATTCGGATTTGCGATGCATCTTTTGTATCCCTTGATATCCCTGTTATCACTTTAACTTTACTGTGCACCATAGTTTTAGATTCCTTAAATAGGCACTGTTTTCCATTAGAAATTCCGTACATATCACTTGTTTTATCTTTTTATCACCCACAATTTGCGGCTTTAAGGTGTGTCTTTGCTTTTTACCTGATAATACTTTTTTTATTGTTATTTTTTTGCTTGTTTTTTCCTTTTTTTGGGCGATCTATAGGCGTTTCTGTAGCGTCTATCAGCACAACTTCATACTCCACATCGCTCTTGAGCAATGCTTTGCAACCGGGAAGCGCAAAATTAGGGTGCTTTATAAGGGTATTCTCTATCCACTTTATTATATCGTATGTTGTATTTTCGCTTAATCCATAGCCTTGACTAACATGAAAATATGTCCGATATTCTCTGACATATTCCAGTGTCATAAGCAGTCTATCTTCTATACTTAGCTTGCTTTTTCGACCACCACGAGCGTTCTTCTTTATTTCTTTTTATTTAATATTTAGCATTTTATAGAATGTAGCTTTCTTGACTCTGTTTAATCTCCGAAATTTTTCCCCCCTTAATTCTTTGATCTGTTCGTATTTAATATGTATTAGACATACAATTTCCAAAAAGGTTTTATGTATAAAAAAGGGAAGGATAAGATAGCATCCTTCCCATTGTATATATGCTTTAATAGTCTTTAAGAGAAATAATGCATCCCCATGGTATTAGTTTTTAGCCATCACAGCATCTTCATGATTTTCTGGGCGTGCACATCCTGCTAATTTGAATGTTTCGGCAGAATAATTGTTTTCATCAAGCGCACATCCATAAATCTCTGATAGCGTTTTGATTGTATCCGATATAAGTCCAATAGCGCATCGTTTTTCGCCTTTCGCCCCTTCATCAACTGCGCCTTCTAATAAATGAACTAGCCTTGCGTAAGGACCAAACGCAATAAGGTCGTTTTTCATCTCTTTTTCTATATATTCCTTTTCATTTTCTAAAAACACATTTTTTAGCTTTCTTTTTAAAATTGAGTAGTGCGAAGGATCAATATATTTTGGTTTTGCTACTGATTTTCCATCATAAATATCCATGAAAACTTCCGTTAACTCATCCAAACATTCTTTCGCTTTACTTAAGTCTTGAACTTTAGCGTATTCTTCTGAGAAATTTTTCAAATATTTTTTCATTGCATCAAATGAAGCAATTTTGAAATACTGAATTCTATCGGTTGCACTTTGATTGTTTTTGTGATCGTTTTCTTCTGATATTCCCTTAAGAATTTCTGATAAATTTTTTACAACAAATTGTCTGGCATTTTGTCGTGGAAGATTGCGTTCTGCTAACTTTATCTTTTCAGCATAATTGAATTCTCCTAACAAAATCTCGTAGTTTTCTTTTCCTAATTTTGAAATAAATAACTTTTCCCCCAGTTTACACTTTTCAGGATTGTACTTAATATTTTTTTCAGGATCTTCTATACGATTTTCTAAATATTTAAAAAATTTATTACTTGTTTTATCTTTTTCTTCCGTGTCTGCCTTTAAAAAATCAAAAATTCTTTGGGATAGATCAAAAAGTCCAGTAACAGCCTCGCTGCGATTTCCTGGATCGTTTAAATTCTTATAAGATATCATAAATTTTTCTAGCGCTTTATGTAAAGGGCCGTAGTTTTCGTGGCCTTTTTCTACTTGTTCAATCAAAGCGTCATACACTGTTTCGTCTTCTGGATTTTGCTCTTGTACGACAATATCTAATACTTTATTTTTTTCGTCGTTAATTTTGATTACAAGATTTTGCAATTCATTACATTCCTTGTCTTTATCGCTCTGATCGTAAATTATCGAGTTAATGATCATATTGATATAAGCATGATGGGTTGGAATAAACCATGAATCAGGAAAATCAAATGTTTTCTTAATACACTTTTCAATGTAAGGAATAAAATTTTTATTTTTAGTCCGCTTCCCTTGAATCAATTTTTCTGGTTGACTGCCTTCTCTTTGAAGCGATTTTTCTTTTTGAAGCATATCATTAAAAAACGTATTTAAATTTCTATTTGCTTTTTCAATTTGCATTAACCGAATCTTTTGCTGCTCCTTTAAAGCATCTATGATGGTTTTAAATTTAGAGATTTTTAAATCTTCTACATTCTGAGGGTAATCTTCAGGGGAAAAATTTCTTAAGCAGAATAATAAAGATTGTGATTGTTCAACCGTATTAGAAGCCTTTTCAAAAAATGCTAGCGCTTCTTTTCTTTCTTTAGAACCTCTATCTTTTTTTAAATCTTCAAATTTTTTAAAGAGCTCTGAATTTTGATCCCCCTTATTTTTTATAATGGTTTGCAGATTTTCAGAAATCTCTTTGTAAGAAAGACCGATGAGCCCTAAATACTGCTCCAATGTTCTTATTTCGGAGATTTTTAATACATCGTGCTCTAATAAACTTAGTTTTTTCTCTTTAGGCAAAAGCTGTATTGCTCCTTTAACAAAAGAATACGCTTCATTTGACTTATCTAAATTAATTTTTTCATTATTTATGTAAAGACAAAGATTTTGATTATTTATTTCAATTCCCGTTAAACGATTTGCTACGACACACTGTAAATTTTCGTACTTGCTTCTATTTTCTGCATCAGAGAAATTTGAGAGATTTTTTAAAACTTCGGTAAAAATTCTAGATTTTTTCTGAAAAGGAACATCGTCAAATTTTTTGAAAGCATAATTATTTAATACTTTATCGTTATTTAAAGCATATAAAATGTAATCGTAAGAAAGTCCAGTGATATCCAAATATTGTTCCAGTTCAAAATCGATATACGGATCAGAAATTCTAGATATACTTTGCTCTAATAAACTTAGTTTTTGTTCTTTAGGCAAAAGCTGGATTGCTCCTTTAACGAAAGCATACGCTTCATTTGACTTATCTAAATAATTAATTTTTTCATTATTTATGTAAAGACAAAGATTTTGATTATTTATTTCAATTCCCGTTAAACGATTTGCTGTGATACACTGTAAATCTTTGTACTTACTTCTATTTTCTACATCAGAGAAATTTGAAAAATTTTTTAAGGCGTAGTTAAAAATTCCAAATTTTTCCTGAAAAGGAAAATCGTCAAATTTTTTGAAAGCATAATTATTTAATACTCTATCGTTATTTAAAGCATATAAAAATGTAATCGTAAGAAAGTCCAGTGATATCCAAATACCGTCCACTTGAAGATCGATATATGGATCAGAAACTCTAGACATAGCTTGATCTAATAAACTTAGTTTTTGTTCTTTAGGCAAAAGCTGGATTGCTCCTTTAACGAAAGCATACGCTTCATTTGACCGATCTAACGTAATTTTTTCATTATTTATGTAAAGACAAAGCTCTTGATCATCTATTTCAATTCCCGTTAAACGATTTGCTGTGATACACTGTAACGCTTCGTACTTACTTCTATTTTCTGCATTAGGAGCATCAAAAACTTTTCTTAAAATGTTGCCAAAATTTTCAGCAAAAACTTTTTTAGCTAGTTCTGGAAAAATAAGCATTGTCTTAAGTATAGGGCTTTTCAATAGCGTTTCAGATTCCATATTTAATAAATCTATATAGGTGTGTTTTTCATTATTAAAATGTTTACTGAGAAAAGTACATAAAGCTTGCTCAAGATTTTTTGGATTCTCTAGTTGCAATTCATTTATCAAGTTAGAAAGACGTACTTCTTCCTTCCATTTTTCATTTTTTTCCAAAGAAGAAAAAAGATGATACAAAAGTTTTGCATTACTTTGTGCTGCTATTCTTTGTAATAAAACTAAATTAAAATAATCATTTTTAGAGAAAACCTCAAAAACTTTATCAAAATCATCTGAATCACCAATATCAGAAAAATAATTTAGGATTTCAGTAAGCACTTTTTTATTGTCTTGAAAAGACAGGAATACGCAGTTCAGCGCATCGGGAGTATTTATTAAGCTACTTAAAAAATCGAAAGCTTCTTTTTTGTAGAACTTGCTGGGGTCGTCTAAGTGCCTATTCATTTGGTCTAGGGTACTCAAAGATTCAAAAATATAAGCAAAAGTTTTTGGATGGGCACGACTTTCTTGAATGCTTTTTAATGAAGAATTCAATACCTGAGAAAAAAAAATTGAATCATTAGTATTCCAAAAATCATTCATCCCTTGTCTTTGTTTTAGTTTAATCTGCTCAAGATTCCTACACTGATCAACGCAATGTAAAAAAGTATTAATCGCTTTTCTGCTTTCTAAGGAGGGGGCTAAAGTTAGGATATTACAGATAGAAACTACATCTTCAGCGCTTAATTCTTTTAGCGACATTGCATGGTCATTATTCATATTTGTCGCATAATTTCCTGATTGTAAACAACGTAGGCACTCATATTGAGTCGTTTCATTCATTTGTTTGTTTTTAAAAAAAGTATCCTTGCTACAAGAGGTGACACGCCATATGGCTGCTACTGTATGCAAGATACTGACATTTTCTCTAAGTAGATGTGATAAACTGCCAATTATTTTAAGTTTTTTTCTTTTATATTAATTTTTTCGACCGTGTCATCTGTTTTTTCTATATCAATGTTTATTTTAGAATCAAGAGCAAGATCTAATACACTGAAAGCTTTTCCCAAATAGTTTGCAGAGGTGGTGTCTGAGTTAAGACTTTCTGACAAACGATAAAACAAGTCAATGAATGCACTGGAATTGCTGTGATTTAAAACCGTTAAAACATACTTTGCGTCATTTTTATTTAAACTAAACAAAACATCAAAAAATTTTCTCGGACTAACTTTTCCTAGAGCTGCTTTTAACGCTGTTGCCTCAGGAGTATTTCTGTTTAAAACATCGGAAAGTAATCTTTGAGAATTGGAACTATCTAAAAGCATTCTTGAAGCGTCGTCTTGATTCAGCGGCTCTGCCTCAAAAGGAATGCGACTTTCTGTAATATTATCTTTAGCATTAAGCATTTTTGCTAAGGAACGATCAAGCGCATCTGCCTTTGTGCACCAAGAATTAAGATCAGCTCTTTGAAGCTGAACTTCTTGAGACTGATTAGAAAAACCAGAATTAGATTGCTGGTTCTTATTACCAGGGGAAGCTTGAGCGACATTTTCAACAAAGCTGCCTCCAAAACTACTTAGTATTAAAACAAGTAAAAATTTTTGATTCATAAATAAAATTAGCTTTTTCTACTTGTTTATTTTAATACAAAATTAACAAAATTTCAAGACTTTATTTAATTTTTATGATCTAATTTCTGCGGACTGCGTTTGAGGAAATTTTTATTGAGAATTTTTTCAAAAATATGAATAACTATAACTCTTCTTTTGCTTTAATTCCCAAAAGTGCTAATCCTTGTTTCAAAACGATGGCTATAGCTTGAACCCATACTAAATTTTCTAAAGAACGCTCTTTCTCTTGCCTGTCTAAAAACCGAAGTTCTGCTTGATGATTTCCCTGTTGCCATACACCATGGAAACATTGCGCTAGTTTATAAAGACCTGAGCAAAGGATGTGAGGTTCTCTAGATTGAGCAGCATTGTCAACAAGACGGGGAAAATTTAACGCAAGTCCTATTCCTTCTTTATATTCTTTTCCCCAGGAACTGATTTTTATATCTCTCCACCATTCTTTTTCTGCAAGAAAGGGCCAAAGGTGTACCCCATGACGCAATACCGAACAACATCTTGCGTGCGCATATTGAATATAAAATATTCCATTGTCTTTTGTGCACGCTTTCATTTCTTGAATATCTAAATCAAAATGCGTATCTGCTTTTTTACTAACCATAAAAAATCTAAACGTATCTGCGTCGACGTACTGCAAAATATCTTGAATAGAAACAAAAGTTCCGGTACGTTTTGACATTTTTATGGGGCGTTTTTCAGAAAAAAATCTTACCATTTGACAACAAATCATCTCTAAATGAACAGAGTTTTCCGCTAAAGCTTCAATTGCACCTTTAAGACGCGTAACATGACCTATATGATCTGCTCCTAAAATGTCAATACAGATGTCAAATTTTCGGCGCACTTTATCCATATGATAGGCAAGATCGGCTGCAAAATAGGTCCAAGTACCATCAGGTTTGCAAAGCGCTCTATCTTGGGCGTCTCCCCACAAGGTCGTACGTAATAAAGGTAAAGGCTGACACTGGATGGAGGTTAGCGAATTATTGGATTTTGGAGCATCCATGATGCCTTCATAAAACCCACCCCTTTTCTTTTAGCTTAGAAAAAACAGAATTTATTGCTCCATACTGATACAAAAAGCGCTCGCAAGTAAAAACATCATGACAAATATTTAATGCTTTTAGATCTTCTTGAATCAGATGCATAACGTGTTGTACCGAAAAAATACCAATATATGGCTCCCAAACTGATTCAGGAACATGAACCCATGCATCTTTTTCTTGTTCTACAAGGGTTTGTGCAATGTATTGGATATATTCTCCAGGATAAGATTGCAAGTCTTCTTGAGCGTACCCTAATAGCGTTTTGTATGCACTATAAACAGATTTTGCTAACAGTGAAATCTGGTTTCCTGCATCATTTACGTAATATTCCCGGGTTACTGTATACCCCGCGCTTTCCATGATGTTTGCTAAAACATCCCCTACTACGGCGCATCTTCCATGACCTACATGCAAAGGACCAGTGGGATTTGCAGAAACATATTCAATATTGACAGAAATTCTTTTTTCAGGATTTTGGCCGTATGTCTGAAAATTTTCTAAAATTTCTTTCGTCCATAGTCCCCATAAGCAAGGCTCTACTGTGATATTTACAAATCCTGATCCAGCAACTTCTGCTTTTTTTACTCCTTTGAAAGATTGAACATGGCCACAAATTCGCTGAGCAATATTTACAGGAGACTTTTTAAATTTTTTAGCCGCAGAAAAAGCTCCATGAGTGGTAAAATCTCCGTGGCTTCTTTGCGTTAAAAGAATAAAATCTAGTTCTATTCCATCGTAGCCTTCCTGGATTAATTGATTTTCTACCCAAGTTTTAAGTGCGAAAAGAAATTTTTCCATACACAAAAATAAAATTTTATATCTTTTAAGTGTAGCAGCTTTTAGTTTTAAACACTATGGCTTATTCTGTAAGAGTGCCATACATTTTAAACGAAAAGGCACGATAAAAACGAGCTAGCAATAAAGCAACCTAAGGAGTTTATACCAAATCCCATCACTAAATGCACAGAGATACAGACGTTTGAGGAAGAGCGTATAATATTATAATAAAATTATAAGGACAAAGAATGGCTTATGTGTCGAAATTAATAGAAAATTATGCTGTTGAATTTCTACCCCAAAATTTAAAACGGATTGGAAAAGATGCTTTGTTGGGGGAAAAATTGCAGGCTGTAATAGCGGAAGTATATGATATCCAGAACTATAGCCATTTAGCCCGAAGATGGGATTTAGAAGAATGCGGAAATGGCCTCATAAAGTCTATTAAATGCATTAATTTGGCATTTAATCCATGTTTAGTCCCAGCAAGAAGTGGTTAGGATTAGGTATAAAATATTCAAGATGAATCGTCCACTGATTTAGAATAAATTGCCAAGGAATTTTTCCTTTGATACCTTTTAGTCGTTTAGCAAAGTTGTAAGCCATCAGATAAGCACGCACATGCTGTTTTAGCTCATCATGAGAAGCATAATGAAAGCTATTAACTGTTGCTTCTTTTAGAGTTCTATTCATTCGCTCTACTTGCCCATTATTCTGTGGATACTTTATCTTAATTCTCATTACAAACACGCTCAAAGATATGAGTGAATGCATGTTTATGATGATCATGGTTGGTGAATTGAATTCCGTTATCTGCAAGGTATAAGGTACAGAATTAATAAGGTTGCACAAAACCGCTGCAGTACTCATTTTAGTCTGACTTTTAGAAGCTCTGCATATGCAAATTTTGATGTTCTTATTTATTCCCTACATATAAATAGCTTACCTTCAGCTGTCCTTACTTCTGCACTATCTATATGAAAATAACCACTAGGATAGTGCTAGATAGTTCTTTTTTATCAGAGCAGCCATGACGCCTTAAGCAACGATGAAGACTTGATTGGCTTAAATGTGGAATAGTTTCTTGTAAGCTATATAATACTTCATCCTCTTGAATGCAACACTTGCTTCTTCTTCAGACTCTGAAAGCACAGTAGATTTGATCTTTTTAAGAC
Organism: Holospora elegans E1; assembly: GCF_000648275.1. NCBI lineage: Bacteria > Pseudomonadati > Pseudomonadota > Alphaproteobacteria > Holosporales > Holosporaceae > Holospora > Holospora elegans. The sequence continues at coordinate 8,501 of NZ_BAUP01000027.1, forward strand.
CGATAGGGAGATCTTTTGTATCTTCTCGATTCTTCCATTTGATAATTGTTTTTGGATTAACATTAAATAGTATAGC
>NZ_BAUP01000026.1:0-4072 GCF_000648275.1 Holospora elegans E1
CAATGCTTGTGATAAAACAAATTTATGCCAAAATTTTTTTCACCGATCGTTAAATAGTGGGCGTTAACAATGTTTTTACATTTAAAAAAAGAGTAGATGAGTAATTCTTTTCACGAAAAAGCAATTCAGTTGGCAAAACAGTTTGTTTGCCATAAAGGTGTTCCTTTTGAAGTGGGGTATCGATGGGGAAAAAATTTTTTACAAGAAGCTTTTGATTTGTCTCCTTCACAGTGGGCCTATAAAATGTTTGATGTTTGTCCTCTTCACGCTGAACTAGATAAGTGGGTTCAAGAGTTTATCACAAAACATAAGCCGTTGTCCCGCAGCACTCAGCGCCGCTTTTTTTGGAACCAATGGTTTGCTTTGAATGAATTTACATTAGACCCTAGACCAGAAACTGAAGGAATAGTCTCTTTAATTCTTAACAGAAAAACAGAGGTTAATACTGTTCTTGACTTAGGCACCGGAAGTGGGTGTATTCTATTAAGCTTTTTAGAAGCGTTTCCTAAAGCTAAAGGATTAGGGGTTGATATTCAAAGCGATGCTTTAACGGTAGCGCATCAGAATGCGTTTCAGTTAGGGATAGGTCATCGCGTTCAGTGGATTTGCAGCAATTGGTACACAAATTTAGAAACTAATGCGATAAAAAAAAATAGTTTTGACCTTATCGTTAGTAATCCGCCTTATATTCCCTCTAGTCAATGGATAAAATTACCTCCAGAAGTTCGATTTTGGGATCCAAAAGTTGCTTTGGATGGGGGAAAATACGGAATAACTCCTTACAAAACGATTATTCCTGGTGCAAAACAATGGTTGACTTATGGTGGGGTTTTAGCATTAGAAATTTCTTCAAATGCTTGGCTTCCTTTTCTAATTTCGTTGGGAAAGCAGTATTTTTCTAAGGTATCAGTGTTTTTGGATGATTTTGGCAGAAATCGCTACCTGATTTTGTACTAATGATCAGCAATTCGACGACGATCAAAAAATTCTTTGATATCCCCTGATGCAAAACGGGAAAAGATTTGTATAATAATTTGAACAGATAGTTTTTAGAGGATTTTTATGTTTTCTTTGTCGGAAGTTACAGGGCTAGTAGCCCAAATGATGCATGATCTTATTTCTCCCTTTAGTGCTATTTCTGCGGGAATAGAAATGACACCTTCTCCTGGTGATGAGGTATGGGCGCTTATTTTTCGTTCAAAACAACAATTGACAGAACTTTTAGAAATTTTTCGAGATTTTTTTGGAAGCGAAACTCCAAGCATTGCTGATGCAAAACTTTTGCTAAAGCGTATTTTTAAGGATAAGTTTACTTGTGTAATGCCTAGTGATGCGCTTATTGAGGTGTATCCAAGAATAACATTAGGCCTTTGTTTTTGGCTTGTAAAGCAAGCGGTATCAAAAAAGGGCGCTATCGAAATACACAATACTCCTCAACATATTATATTTTCTTTAGCAGAAACTACCATTCTTCCGTCTTGTCGACAAGATTTGATTTTGATGCAAGGAAAACCCGCCACTTCTGGGGTAGAATACTATGCCTATTTTGTCTATCAGTTACTGAAAGAAGCTTACCTGCAGGTTCATGTCATTCGATCTAATCAAGGTATTGTTTTGCACCTTAAGTCTAAGAATGACGGTTGATTCGACGTTATGCTTTTTTATCGAAAGTTTGGTGAAGCAAATCATTGACTTCTTTTGTCAGTTCTCCAGGAGAAACATCAGTGTTAATATGAGAGGCAAGACTCTCCCAATGATCGGCAAAACAAAAAGAAGATATTATCCCCAGAAATAGAAAAGCAACTAATAGTTTCGTTCTGATGGTCATAAACTTGAAAAATTTGGATCATACAAAGCCACTGTACAACAAATATGTTACTAAAACATTATTTAATCAGATTGTTATGTAAAAAATACACCAAACAGCATAATTAAAAATTTTTTAATTACACTGTCTTAAATTTTTAATTGCTTTCGCTAAAGAACATATAAATAAGCGCTACTACAGAACAATAAGTAATACAGTAAAAAAAACACCACAAAAAAAGTAGAAAATAATGTGATCGAAACATCAGAGCTATAGGATAAATTTCAAGGAATTGGTACTCAAAAAGCTTTTATACCAAACATTGCTGTCCTGTTTATAGATAGACAAAAAAGTCGTAATTATAGCTAAATCAGTATAAAAAGATTACGAGAGAAGGAATTAAAATAAGAGATCAATTGAGCAAGGTAATGTTCTTCTTACATGTTTGACTTAGGCCCATTTTTTCTCAATATAGTAAGTCAGGTTGAATTGGATATTTTAAAGAAGCACGAAATAGTGTCGAATAGAGCTTTGGAATTTAGTATATTGCATTCAATCCCCCTCTTCATATTAGCCCAGAATTTCTCTATTGGATTCAAATCACAAGAGTAAGGATGTAGAAGAATTATACTGCATTTTACAGATTCTATTCATTCTATACTTCTCTTGGATTTATGAAAAGAGGTATTATCCATAATAACACCTTGACCAGGCTTTAGTTCCTTGATCAGAAATACCAAAGCTTGGAATTAATACTGTGTCGCAAGATCCGTTAAACCCCATTGATGCTATCGGCGTGTTATCAACCAAACCGGCAATACTATTTCCCACTCTTTTTTCCAACCAACTTTTCACTTTTTTTGCCCCAGCCTTCTGTCTTTGCACATAGCCATATCAACGCCGCTTTCATCAATATATACAAGACTTGGATAACTTCATATCTTGGTTTTCTTTAACGTACGCTTCAAGCTTCTCTAAGTCAATCTTTTTTTCTGAGCCACAACGCCTCTTAGGAAAATAACTGCCTTCTTGTCTGTATTTTCTATACTACCTGCCTATCCGCTGATACACTTGTTTTAAATAGTTGCGATGCTTCAATATACCCGCCCCCTATCTAAATATTCTGTTATCCTTTATCTTAAATCGTTGATGAAATACTATATGTCGTAAATCTTTGCAACTTGACTAATGCCATGAGTCTTGGCTGAAATTACCGCTTCTAATTTACGTGAGTATTAGTGCAGCTTTACCAATCCCCCTAAGCTGATATTTTGCTTCTTCTTCGACCTATGCGGTTAATAATTTTGATGAGGATGCCATCCTATTTCAGCTGTTTCTTGCACACCTGTGATATACTTCCCCTTTTCTTAAAAGGCAATCATTTATGCTTATTTAGCAATGGAAATTAGTATTATACAGTCATAATGTTTGTTTTTGATTTTCAACATAAAAAAATTCCCTCCTTTATTTTAATTTCGTTTTCACGCTCTAGAATTTTCCAAAAATAAAGATTTGTAAAAGAAGACAGGCTCATATTAGAACAGTTTTTCAGAGGTGTTTTCATGAATTTATCTTTGTGTCCAAGATTGCCCCATACGGTTTTGCACGCTATACACTACAATTTTTTTCGGATCAAGAAACTATGGCAAGACCTTTATCAAACGGTCAATGGAATCGATAGAATGAAAAAGACTTTGGATCAATCCTGGGCGATGATCTAATAGGCGCTCCATACGGTTTTGCACTTCTTGTGCAAGAACTCCTCCTGAAGAAGAAAGTGTTATTAAAATTTTTCGTTTATCTTCTGTGTGAGATTTTTTCTCGATTAATCCTTGTTGAGATAGCGCATTTAGTATATAGGAAGGATTCAATCCGCAATACCAATGATTAGAAATGATCCGATGAATGTAACAGTCGTCAATTGATCTTTGCGTGTGCAAATACACCAATAATAAAGCTTTATCCGAAGATAGTTTATAAGAAGGAGAAATGCAATGATGCGTAATATCTCTTAACGTTCGGTTAAGTTGAGTGCTTTTTGAAAGAAAAGTAAAATAAGTTTTTAACGTTTCATAAGATGTTGAAAGGCAATCCTGTTCAATAAGCACGACCATTTTCCAGTCACGAGAAGGTCCCTATATTTCACCTCTATTAAATATTTTTGTCAAAAACTTTTTGATTTTTCAGGTGTATCAATGTAATAAGAATTTAAAATTTTACATTTAACAAGTACAAATAGGTTTTTAATATTTTTTAAAAAAACCA
>NZ_BAUP01000025.1:0-9511 GCF_000648275.1 Holospora elegans E1
AACACCCACATTACTTTTATTATCAAAAGATTCTATTCAAACGTTTAGTTTTTTTACAAATGAGAAAACAATGCGTTTCCTCGCAGTAATGCACCATTGCGATGCGCCCAACGTACCAAAGATTCTAAATGCTGATGAATTTCTTCTCCTGACCAGGAACGATCTTTTGGCTGAAAAGTACACCGTACTGAAATAGATGTTCGGTTTTCCTTTTCAAAACAATCTAATAAACATACATCTATTAAGTCTGCACTTTGCTGTTTTAATTCGTATAAAAAATTTCCTATAGTTCCTGAATCTAGAAAAAATGAAAGCTCTTTTTCGATAGGAGGAACTATCGCAACAAAATTTTCTGGCGCTAAAGCTAAAGGATATTGCTCGGGATCTACCTCAAAAGCCATTAAAGAGTGATCTTCTGTCAAACGAGGATGAATTTTTCCCATAAACCCAACACAGCGATCTTTTACCCAAATACTCGCACACTGGCCTGGGTGCATCCAAGGAAGTTGCGATTCCACATAGTAAGGGGCTTTCCCCCAAAGCATACACATTCCCTCTAGCAATCGTTTAAGATCAAAAAAAGAAAAACAAGGAGCACGCCCCCAAGCAGTTGGCAAATTTTGAGAAAACACTCCACTTATTAACGTTTTTTGTCCTTTTGGATGCCCTGAAAAAAACACAGGCCCCCATTCAAATCTTGCCTGCACTGGAAGATGATTATGAATATGCCACAACGCTAAATCTACCAAATTAGGAAGCATCGACGGACGCATAACTGCCATATCTTTTGCAATGGGATTAATCAAGGTCATATCGCTTAACACGCTTTCATCTAAGGTGGAAAATAGACGCGCTTTATTTGCGCTGATGAAAGACCAGGTTACTGCTTCCCCTAACTCATGATGCATTAAGTACGTACGAGCATCTTGAATTCGTTTGTGAAGAAGATTATGTGCGGAAGAACAAGAAGACAACAAAGGAAAAGTCATTGGAACTTCTTGGTACCACCCTTTAAATCGTAAAATTTCTTCAATAAGATCGGGAGCTCCTTGAATATCTTTTCTCCAAAGCGCAGGAACAGCATACAAAACCTCATTGTCTTTTTGTGATTCAATTTTCACCTGAAACCCAAAAGAACTTAACCGCTGAGACATTTCTTGAGCGGTTATTCCATTACACCCAGTAAATTTCTTAAAGTAGTTAACCGATAAAGCAATTTCAGACGGCTTACTGGAAGCATAAGGCTTTGCAGTATGAATATTGATTAAAGAAAATCCCATCCACCGCAATACTTGAATCAAATGATTTTTTACACAAGCTCCATCTATTCCTCGTTCAAATATTCTTCGCGCCCCCGTCATAAGACGAGTTTTTTGACCTGTAAGACTGATGGTCTTTGGATCAAACTCTGCTGCCTCAACATACATTAAAGTACTGGATGGTCGGAACTTGGAATGATCTCCTCCAAGAATTCCGCTAAGTGCCAAAATATTTTCTCTATTTTTTAGAACGATAGAACTAGGGGGAATAAGAACGGTCTTTGCTGTTTCTTTTTCTGAAGAAAGCGCTGAAAAAGGCGTATCAGAATTTGTGCACTCTATTACTAAGGGGGGGTCAGTGCTTGACCATCAAAAACGTGAAAAGGCGTCCCAAAGGTGTGTGTATAATATGAAAGCGCATCCACAACGTCTTGACAAAGAGATTTTTGTACGTCTCTTAAGCGCCGCTTTACCCAAACAGGCGCTTGATAAAGATTTTCAGGATCTTGTTGAACTCGAGCCATGTGGAATTGGCAACACAGCTCTGTTTCTATACGAATTTCAGGGATAGGCAGTTCGGTTAACGTAAAAGATTCTGACAGAGTGCCAGGCCAGATAGAATCTTTCCACTGAGCAGCTTGCAATGCTACAAGCTCTCTTGCTATTCCAAAAATACTCATCAAGTCTGCACGATTTGTGGTGACTTCACAATCAAAGAACCAATCTTTAGGTAAGATGCTATACAGCTCTCTGCCTAAGGCGTCGGGATGAGCAATTTCTAAGATCCCTTCTTTGGCATGTTCAGAAAAAATTCCTTCAAGATTCAGCTCTTTTGCAGAACACAACATTCCTGGACTTTGTATGCCTCTAATGGTGGTAAGTGTAAGCGGATGAGGATCTCCTGGAAGGCGTTGCCCTGGACGAATCAAAATAACTTGCATTCCAAGGCGAACATTGGATGCCCCACACACAACAGTAATGGAATCTTTTCCAGTAGAAACCGTACACAAATTTAGGCTATGTGCATTGGGATGAGCTTCAATTTTTTGTATTTGAACGATTTGCAAGCCTTTCAGCTCTGAATACAAGTCTGAAACCTTAGTCTCGGTTCCACTTTCCGTAAGACGACATGCTAAATCTTCGGGACTTCCTTTAGGAATTATAAAATCTTTAAGCCAAGACCAGGTAAATTTCATAATAAAAATGCATAAATTATACTCTGACCTGTGTATTTTAGCAGTTCATATGATGCAAAACAAGGAACGCCTGATCACTTAAAAAAAATTATTTTTTCTTGAGATTATGATCAATTTTACTACAAACTCTAATTTGTATGATATAAGTTTGAAGCCTGGTTTTTTAGGTTTCGCAGTGAATAAAAATCAAGAAAAATTATTTTTCGTCAAAATCATGGTTCAATAATAGTGTAAAAAATTCCATGAAACACTAAAAAATGTGCAAACTATAGGTACAAAATATATAAAAATCGTCTTAAAAAGTTAAATTCATATTTCCAAGAAAAGAATCCTTTCCTATTATAAACAAATTACTCTATTCAAAAAAAAAGAACTTTTAATATACCCTCTAACGTCTGCGAAGCATAAAATTCAGATAATTACCCAGATTACTAGAGAATACAAAACTGCGCTCTACATTTTGCGATCCCATAATTTTCTTAAATAATGAAGGTAGAAGTTTCCTTATATAGCCAAGTAATTATCAATAACTGATACTAAGTACTTACACTTTTCTGTGGCTTTCTTTTGAATTTTTTATTCTATTAGATTCTTTAACACATCAAATGTTTTTTGAAATGTTGATTTTTTTTACTCTCATTAATCTGTAAAGATTTTTTTAAAAATATTAATTATCTACTTTTATGTTTACGGTGTTTTATCATTTTTAGAATATAATATATGCTATGAGCTTCGAACCGGTAATAAAATGAAAACAAATTTTTTTCGTGTAATATTGGCTATGATGATATGTACCGCGGTCCACGCTGAACCTCTGGAAGAATTGGCAAAAAGTGTGAATTCGGTTACTGAAGAAATACAATCAGTGCCGATATCTTTTGAACAAAAACAAGAATACACAAAAAAAGTTTCTGGAGAATTTTTAAAATTTCATCCAAGAACTAAAACAAACGAGAAAAAATTTAGTAGAAAATTTTGTATATAAATTTTTTGAAAAGTTATTAGAATTAGAAATAGATGAACAATTAAGGGTAAAAAAAAATGAAGAAAAGAAAATTAAAAATTTTTATTCTGTCGAAAGCACTGGGAACATTCAAAAATTAAACGCGAATATATCTGTGTTGAAAAACGAGAAGACCGGGTATCAAAAAAAATATGAAGCATTAAAGAATTCTAAAGAATTAGATACACAGTATCCGCAGTACCAAAAATATTTTAATCACTATCTAGAAGCATTGGAAGCTATCAAAAAATCAGATGTGGTAGAAATTCAGAATTCAGAAGTAGAAAAAAATTATGTACCTGCAAGAAGGTTTGCGATACCAGATAAACAAGTTCAAGATATTCTTGATGAAGTATCACCTGAAAGGCTGGCTACAGCGGTAAATCAGAGAACTAAAAAAATGGCTGCAAGAAAGAATTTTCTGAATAAATTAGTTTCTTAAATTTTCAGACTTAAATTTTCGAAGAATTACAAATTATTATTAAAAAAAAATTAATACAGCGTGTACTTTAAAAACAAATCGATGGGTCAAATACTCTTCTCCCCCCTCTTAAGCTATTTTTAACTCATCGCTTCTGTTGTGTTTAACGGAATATAGAAAATTAATAAATAACGGAACTTTTATGGATTAACGCTTTGCTACTTTTAGGACAGCGTAGGAGAAAAATCAACACACAGAATATCCGTCTTTCCCCCCTTAACGCAGCAATACAATATTAATTATAAATAAAAACAAATCAGTAATAGTCCTTGAATTTACGCTATCCAGAATAAAAATTAGAAGAACTGTAATAAATCGATTTTAGTGTAATATATTAATTTACCTTTTTTTACAAAATTTTGTTAAAATTTATTAGTAAAACTTTATAACATTTTAATATAAAAATGAATATACTCAAAAAAGTAATTGTTTTTCTTTAGTTATGACAAATTTTGTTGCAAATGCTAATGTTTCTATCGATACAAATAATAAAATTGCCGATTTTTTAAGTTCTGAAGCAAGAGAAAATCAAAAAAAAATTTCAGAAAAAATTGAAAATACTATTCTAAATCAAGACAAATTTAAAAATTCTATAAATGAAATCGTAGAAAATTTTAAAAAATTTGGAAGAAGTTCTCACGAAAATGTAATGGAGCAACTTAAAAATTTAGATTCTCTCTATCCAAGCAAAGAGAAAATAGATATTGTAAAAAAATTAATCAAAAAATCCATTTTAGATGCGATATCAGAGGGGCTAAGAAAAGATTTAGAAGATGATCCAAGATTTAAGATAATCTCTGTTGGGCCATCCCAAAATTACATTGCACCATCTAATAATCAAGGTAATAAAAAATAAAAATTCTTAGTACAGTCAATACACCTGCTGAGAAGCCAAAAATAAAAATTCTTAGTACAGTCAATACACCTGCTGAGAAGCCAAAAATAAAAATTCTTAGTACAGTCAATACACCTGCTGAGAAGCCAAAAATAAAAATTCTTAGTGTGGTCGATACACCTAAGTACCAGCCAATGCAGATGATGGTGGGCGATCCAGTAAATTCCAAAAATCCCATAATACCAGTTGACCCCGCTAAGCAAAAAGAATACAGTGAACCTATAGATTCTCAATCTATAATGACTAAGTCTTTATACCGCACCCCTGGGTCCATGGAATGGACAGGTTCAAAAGAATCAGAGCAAAAAAAAGTTTCAACAACTGAAAGTAATAAAAAAGATAGCTCTCTAAGTGATTCTTTGTCACCTTTGTTTAGTACAGAATATTTCAATCAATTTGGAGATGTAAAAAATCCAATGCTAGATTAAGTTAGGTAATTCAAATTAATTTTTGCTTAAAGATATTTCTTATCTGGCTAAATTGTGACGATATATTATGCTATTTTTCATAAATACAAATTAACTCATCGAATAAACATTTATATATAGCTAACACGGAACGAAAAAGTCACAAAAATGATATTTAAATATGCTGGTATAGTATGCTCTATAGACTCTATTTATAATTAAATAAAAGCTCTATAGACTCTATTTATAATTAAATAAAAGTGTTTTTCTTAATAGGTTTCAATCTTCCATAATTTTTTTATTGTTTATAGCGGCTTAGCTATATATAGGTAATTTACTTTTCTTTTACGAAATTCTATTAAAATTTATAAGTAAACTTTATAACATTTAAATACAAAAATGAAAATATTTAAAAAAATGACTATTTTTTCTTTATTAATAATAAATTTTGTTGCAAAAGCTAATTCTAGTACTCCTGATGGGGTTGTGGATGAGCTTGGGTTAATTACACACAAAGTTTTTATGGAAAATTACGAAAAGATTTTGGAAGAAATTAAAAAGTACTTTTCTGAAAAAGATAATGTTAACAAATATGTAGAAGAATTCGTAAAAGGTTTGAAAGGGGCTGATCCATCAGATCGTATACAAATTTCAAAAATGATCAGACAGGCCTCCTCTTCAATGAAGAATGAAGATATACAAAGTGAGTTGTTTAATTTGATTCAAAGAATTATTTTGGATAAGGTATTGCAAGACGCAAAACAAGTTCCCCTTCCTTCAAAAATAAAAATAATAAGCAATGGCCCAAATCAATCGCAAAAAGATCTTAATACGCAAACCAAAAGTACTTCTAAAGACGAAGCCTCTATTAACAAAACGCAAGCAAACGGTCCTGAAAACGAAGACTCTATTCACAAAACGCAAGAAGGAATTTCTGAAGACGATGTCTCTGTTCACAGCGCGCAAGCAAGCGATTCTGGAAGCAATTTCTCTGAAGATTATACCGATAAAAATATGCGCAGCACATATTTTAAACAAAATAAAGAACCTACAAGCGAAAATGAGGCGAATAACTCTTGAAGACGATTTCTTGAAGATGATGGATATTTAATGTAGTATCTTGGTGCGTGCATGCACTTTCGGGGAAAAAAGCAGATTGTTTTTTCCCTAAGAAAATTTCTCTTTAAAATTCTTTATAATAATTAAAGGAAATTAAGATAGGGAATTTCTTGGGTATTCAAACGAATGCTTTAGGCATCCTGAACCGTTCTTAAATTTTGGAAGGAAAAAATTATTCCGCATAGTGCGTTTTATATTTTTTCTTTGCTTTTATTCCAATACAAGAACATAGCAGTATTCCACAAGCGATTTGAATAATCTGCTTTTCTTTTTAAATGTAATTTCCAAAAATTTTGAATTGCTTTTGCATTAAACCCTGCTGATTCAAGCGACTGCGGAGTTAGCAAGGATTCCATCCAAGAACGCAAATCCTTTCTTAACCAATGCGCCAACGGAACACCGAATCCCATTTTCTTATCCTGTGTGACAAATTTAGGAATCCATTTTGATGCCAGTTTTCTTAGTAAATACTTTGGTTGCCCCTTATAAATGCGGTGATGCATAGGTAAAGTCCATCCGTACTCAATTACAGTCTTATCCAAAAAAGGAGTCCTTACTTCTAGGCTATATGCCATACTGGCACGGTCCACCTTTGTTAAGATATCTCCAGGAAGGTAAGTTAAGATATCCCAATATTGCATAGATGCAACAGAATGCCATAATCGATCTTCAGGAAAAGGGACGCCTAGCAAGTGGCTTTTCCAAACTCCATGCACAGGATACTGGGTGCATATCTCTTTATACAATTCCAAAAGATCGTTTATGGGCAGAACTTGAATTGCTTTTCTAATTCTTCCATACCTGTGACAAATCCAAGGGGTGTGCATACCTATGACGCTAACCATTTTTCTTAGCCAAAGAGGAATTTTATTCAAGCGAGTTAAAAGAACTTCCGTAGCCAAGTACCGCGTATATCCAGCAAAAGACTCATCGCCACCATCCCCAGAAAGGCAGACCGTTACCTGGTGATTTTTGGCTTGCTTACATAAAAAAGCGGTAGCAAGCTGAGAGCTGTCTGAAAAAGGTTCATCCCAGTATGCCTGGGAAAGAACATCTAGTGCGTCCCTTCCCGTCATATAGATAGTTTTGTGTTGGGTTCCGATGTGACACGCAACTGCCTCGGCATTAGAAGCTTCATTGTAAGCTCTGACATCAAACCCAATGGAAAAAGACCTTACAGCGTCGCCAGCACGTTTTTTTTGAAGATGCTGCATCATAGCGGTCACTAAACCACTATCGATCCCCCCGGACAAAAAAGCTCCTACTGAAACATCACAAATCATACGTCTTTCAACATTATCTAACAAAAGATCTTCTAATTTTTCAAGCGCTTCTTGAGTAGAATCGGTGGATAAAACACTGTTACGCACTAGAGTATGATGATCCCAAAAGCAATGAACGGTTTCGGTTCCTTTAGAGGAAATCTCTAAAACAGTTCCAGGAACTATCTTTTGAAATCCTTCGTAAATCGCCAGTGGATCTATAACATACCCTAGCTGAAGATAAGAGGAAAGTGCTTTCTGGCACAGCGTTCCCTTCCATCCCGGACAATGATGAAGTGCCTTTAGTTCTGATGTAAACACAATCATTGTGCCCACCTTTCCCCAATATAAAGGCTTTTCCCCCACTCGATCTCTTGCAAGGAAAAGCACCCTATCAAATGTATCCCACAGAGCAAACGCAAACATTCCACGAAAGCGCCGACACGCTTCCACTGGGCCCCAGGCTTCACAAGCTTCTAAAAGAACCTCTGTATCACTTTTCCCTTTTAAAAAAGGAAATTCTCCCCGATAATCTAGGAAATTATAAATTTCTCCATTGTAAATTATGATATAACGCCCTGAAGCAGACCTCATAGGCTGATGCCCACTGGGAGAAAGGTCCAAAACCGCCAAACGTCTATGCGCCAAGACTATCCCGGACGCCTCATCGCTCCACATTCCACAATCATCAGGTCCCCTATGGGACAAAGCATTAGACACTTTCACTATAAAAGTTTGTAAAAATTCCAAAGCCCACTGACGCTTTGTGTCCCAAAGCCCTACGATTCCACACATTAAAGATTAAAAAAGTTACAAAATAACTTAAAGGGTACTATGCAATGTACAAAAGGTAAAAGTCAAGAGCATCGAAAAAAAATAGATTCAGATAAAGAAAAAAATTGAAATTTTTATTGTGGAAACATTGATTAATTCTAGATCAAATTCTAATATAGCTCTATAGTAATTTAGGTTGAATTAGAGATTTTAAAGAAGCAAGAAATAGCGTCGAATAGAGCGTTGAAATTTAGTATACTGTCCACCTCTTCATATTATCCCAGAATTTCTCTATTGGATTCAAATCACAAGAGTAAGGAGGTAGAAAATTATACTGAATTTTAAGTATAAAATTCTATTAATTCTTGACTTCTCTTGGATTTATGAAAAGAGGCATAATAACACCTTGACCAGGCTTTAGTTCCTTAATCAGAAATTCTACCCAAGCTTGGAATAATACTGTGTCGCAAGAGCCCTTAAACCTCATTGGTGCTATCGGCGTGTTATTAACCAAACCGGCAATACTGTTTGTTCTTTGATCATGTTTTCCACTCTTTTTGCCAGTCAACTTTTCACTGTTTCTTCCCCAGTTTCTGTCTTTGCACATAGCCATATCAATGCCGCTTTCATCAATATATAGCTAAAACAGTATAAAATCAGTATAAAAAGATTACGAAAAATGGAATTGAAATAAGTGATCAATTGAACAGGTTAATGTTCTTCTTACATGTTTGGCTTAGGGTCATTTTTTCTCAATAGGATTGAGATCTGGAGAATAATGAGGCAAATAAAGCAAACTATGGCATCTTCTAGCATCTTTTGCATAGCTTTTCCTTTATAGAAAGTAGTATTATCCATACACTACCGCTTTCTTTTGGAAGGTTTGGTAGCACCCAACCCCCTTTGCAAGCCAGATATCACCCCAATTGCAATTGTATTTGCTAATTAAAGCGCCTATGGCATTGCCCCATAAGTGTTGAAAGTGGTAGAGATAGATATTATGAGTATAAAGTTTTAATTTTATAATGATGTATTGATATATGGTTAGAGAGACTAGGAAAACTTTACGATGTCAATAGATATAATAATAAAATCACCGGAGAATTACTATTCAA
>NZ_BAUP01000024.1:0-9595 GCF_000648275.1 Holospora elegans E1
GTGGTATCCTTAAACCCCTTGAAGACGTTTTTTGATCAGCGGAAAGATGCTTATCCAAAGGCGCCGTTCTGCCTGATCTTTGATCAAGGCCCCCACAAGCAAAGACACCAAAAAAGCAGCGTAAAAAAGGGGGATTGAGGTGCATTATTTTCCCTCCCTAGCCCCCATAAGTGTTGAAAGTGGTTGAGATAGATATTATGAGTATAAAGTTTTAATTTTATAATGATGTATTGATATATGGAAGAATTAGAAAATATTATGTCTTTAATAAAAGAAGAAGATTTAGAGAGACTAGGAAAACTTTACGATGTCAATAGATATAATAATAAAATCACCGGAGAATTACTATTCAAAGGTTTGCTGAGATTAATACTCCTTGGCAAGAAAACTAGTTTAAGAATGTTAGAAAAGCTAATCAACCAAGGGTTTGGATCAATGCAAAGTGGCATTGAAGCGACATATAGTGGCATTTCAAAGCGGTTAAAAGTAATCAAATGGGAGTATTTTGAAGGAATATATAAAGTTTTTCACCCTCTAGACAGAGTACTTAAAAAATTGATAGAATTACAAAATTATTATCGTGTATGTTGATCCGCCACTGGGAGAAATAAAATTGAAATACGATATTGGGATTATTGGTGCAGGACCGGGGGGCTATGTGGCTGCTATTAGGGCTGCTCAACTTCAGCGCTCTGTAGTGCTTATAGAAGAAGCTAACTTAGGTGGGGTTTGCCTTAATTGGGGGTGTATTCCCACAAAATCACTTTTGAAAAGTGCTCAATTGTGGGGAGATCTTGAAAAAATGTCTCAGCACGGCATTTTCGTTCAGGGAAAAACGTTCGATCTTCAAAAGATGGTTGCGCGTTCTCGACAAGTTTCTCAAACTCTTTCTAGCGGTCTTCAAGGATTAATGAAAAAACACAACGTTACCGTAATAAAAGGAAGAGCCCACATAGAAGCGTGTTTTCCTAATAATATTTTGGTTCAAGTGTCTGGTCTGGACATCCCATTTTTAGAAGTTGAAAATTTAATTCTTGCTACTGGGGCAAAACCAAAACATCTTCCCTTGGATATTCCCCAGTCCATTCGTTGGAATGCCAGTGCCGCTATGACTCCAGAGTTTCTTCCAGGACGTTTGCTGATTATTGGTGCCGGAGCTATTGGTATGGAATTTGGATCATTTTATCAAGAATTAGGAACAAAAGTCACTATTTTAGAGCAAGGACCTTGCATTTTACCCTGTGAAGATAGTGAATGCAGAGATATGGCTTACAAAGCCTTTAAAGAAAAGGGGATGGAATTCCACCTAGGAATGGAGCTCTTATCTGCAGAAGTCAATCAGGGAAAAATTTCTGCAAAAATGAGTTGCAAAGATGGGAGTAAAGTTGAGCTTTGGAATGGATGCGCCCAAACAGATCGAATATTGGTTGCTATAGGTGTTACGGGGAACGTACAAAATTTAGGAATAGAGAAAACGAAAGTTCAGGTTTCTCAAGGGCACATCGTTGTAAACGAAATGTTTCAAACTTTACAGCCTAATATTTACGCAATCGGAGACGTTATTGGCGCGCCTTGGCTTGCGCATCTTGCCAGTCATCAAGGTATAGCTTGTATAGAGTACATAATCACGGGAAAAAAGCATAGCATTGATCCGTTGTCTATTCCTGGATGTATTTATACTTTGCCTCCTTTGGCAAGTTTTGGGCTCACAGAAGAAAAAGCCAGAAAGAGCCATGCTGTGCGCATTGGACGGTTTCCTTTTTCCGGAAACGGTCAAGCATTAGCGCAAGGCTCAGGTTCTGGGTTAATTAAGGTTATTTTCGAAGAGGACACAGGAGAGTTGTTGGGTGCACATCTTTTTGGACAAGGCAGTCCTGAGTTGCTAAGTTCTCTTTTAGTGGCAAAAAAGTTAGAAGCAACTCCAGAGGCGCTTTCTGATGTTATTTTTCCTCACCCAACGATGAGCGAAATGTTGCACGAAGCCGTACTTTCTGCTCAAGGACGAGCACTTCACGCGTAAGCTAAGATATTGGGGCGATTAAAGGTAAAAAAATTTTTATCAACTCGTTTTTTTATAGGGGGAATTAAATCAAAACTTTTCAGAAACTTTTTTAGAAGGAATAAAGAAAATTTTGAAAGTATTCTATTATAATGGGGAGAAGTCTAAAAAGTAAAATTTTTGAAAATCATGTTGGATGTAAGAACGAGTCAACTGTATTCTTGGAACACCTTAATACGTGCCTTAGGGGGGATTGCTTTTATGATGGCGATCTTTGCATACATTTTGGATTATTTTTTTGGGTATACTGGGTGCACATTATGTCATGTAGAGCGAACCTTACTAATGATTACTGGGACTTGGACCGTTTACGCATCATCTAGCTGGATAGCTTTTGGATTGTGGTGTTTGGGGGGGGGAGTGACCTTTTATCACCTTTCGGTTCAAAATCATTGGCTCCCCTTAGCATCTTTTTGTAAAGCACCAGTTCCATCTGGAGACACGTTAAATGCTCAAATGGAAAATTTTTTATCAAAACCCGGAGTTTCTTGTGATGAAATTACGTTAAAAATATTAGGAATTTCTGCAGTTTATTTTTTATTTGCTTTTTTTACAACAGGGTGTCTAATAATATTATGGAAGATTCTTAAAACTTCTAAGAAATATTACACTTTACAAAGGTTTACAAAATAAGTATTAGAAAAAAAGAAGCTTTTAACTAAAGATATTTTTTATTAGGATTGGTAAGGATGTCTTTAAAAAGTCTCTAAAAATGATTGTATGTAAAATTTGTGAATATTCGGATTGCTTTAAAAGCGGTTTTGTTCGAGGAGGTCAGCGGTACAAATGTAAAAAATCCTTGTTTTATACGTAAACGGCTTTTCAATGAACCGAATTGCTCAGCTTTTTGGTGTCGGCGCCACCGCCGTTTTGAAGCGGGCGGGCACCTTATAATCAAGGCTATGCGCCAAAATCGAGCCATCTCCAGAAGACAAAGGTATTGTCATGAAAGTCGATGAATTTTGGCATTATTTAAAAAAAGAAGCAAAAAATTTGGATTTTTAAAGCTTGTATTTCTAAATCCTACGATCGTGCTGGAAAACGGCTCATCGATTGAGAATTTGGTGATCTCTCGAGTCAAACATTCAAACGGCTTTTTGAACGATTGAAAAAATGGAAAATTTTCTTGCAGAGATCATTGTTTCTTGCAGAGATCATTGGGCAGGTTTTAATAAAATCATTCCAAGCACCTGCCTATTTCAGGGAAAAGATAAAACGTTTTGCATTGAACAAAATAACGCTCAAAACCGCCATTGGTTTGCGAGATTTTGTCGCCCCCCTTGCAAACTAAACGATCACTTGAAATGCTGGAGGTAATAATGCGTATTTTTGCGGCACTTCACGTTAATAAAACTTTGAAAACAATCTACTATCTTTGGTTAAAAACCTCAAAAAATTAAATTAATTGAGGACGGGCCTTAATTACACTTACTTTCTGATTTTTTTTAGACTGAAAAAACTTTGATTTTAATTTTCTCTTGCCTTGTGATGAGAGCACCTTACCAAATTTTTTTCAATCATTCGTAAAATTTAAAAAAAACGTTGATAACTATTTATTTAAGAAAGAATTCATCTCTTCAATAATCGCTTTACTGACGGGCTTGCCCTTTTCTAATAAAACATCGTAGTGTGTACCAAGTTCTTCAGAATCTTGCAATAAATATAACCAGTGTTGTGCTCCTTGACACTTAAAAACTCTACTGCTTGTAATGGGGGAAGGCAAAGAACCCTTCGCAATTTTTCCAGTAAAAATTTCAATGTTTACTTTTAGGTGCTGAGACACTTCTTGAAAAAACGTACTTCCATTTGGGGGACGAAACGCAGTCACTGCCTGAGCTGTTTCAACCATTCTTCCACCATGTTTTTCAACCGCACTAGACCAACTTTTACACAACTGGAAAATATTGTCTTTTAACAGATTGAATTGTTTTGCAATATCTAAACCTGCATCATCTTTTGAGCCTTTTTGCATTATGTTGCTTGCTTTTTGACTTGTCAATTTTCCTGAAGGATCAAGCACATCAATAATCTCAAAGACCTCTTGGAAAAAGTCCCCCCTAGACTGGGGATCTTCAAAATTTTTTGATAATGTGAAGACACAAGAAATCATAATGTTAATCATATCTTCAGGAGCAATTCCTAGATGGCTCCACAAACATGATCCATCATTGAATCCGGGAATTCGTACAAACATCTTATTTTGTCCTTGATTGCTTTCAAGAGAACAGTCACGAAATAAATTTTGCGCCTTGCGTTTTTCAGCTTCAAATGTATTCCAGGGGATTATTTTGCTCATGTTGGAATCATTTTTTTCCCAAAATTTTTTCTTACTTCCTCCAAAAATTGCAGTTTTGAAGAATGGAGCATCAGTTTGTTGCGTCTGTACTTGTGCAAGCTGTTGCTCTTCATACTCTCGTTTCGATTGTTGTATCACTTGCTGTAAAGTCTGAGCTTGTGCTTGTTGTTGCTTTTGTGCTTGTTCTTGTTTTTGTGCTTGTTGTTGCTTTTGTGCTTGTTGTTGCTTTTGTGCTTGTTGTTGCTTTTGTGCTTGTTCTTGTTTTTGTGCTTGTTCTTGTTTTTGTGCTTGTTCTTGTTGTTCTTTATACTCTCGTTCCGATTTTTCTCTTGTGTGCTTTAAAATCTTTTCAAATTGTTGTTGTTCCTCATGCTCTCGTTTCGATTTTTGTATTACTTGCTGTAAAGTTTGTGCTTGTGCTTGCTGTAAAGTTTGTGCTTGTGATTGCTGTGATCTTCCCTTTGCTTGTTGTGGGTGCATGTTTACTGGGGGGGGGAGCCTTCTCAATTTTTCACTTTTTCGAGATTTTTTATTCTTCGACTTCGAATTATCTGATGCATAGGAAGAAGTTGCAATTTCAAGAATGGTGACAAATAGAAAAAAAATTTTTATTGCTTTCATTTAATAAACAAAATTAACATTTACTTAACAATTCTATAAAAAAACCAAACTTTTGTCAACAAAAAAATAATATTTTGTTTTATTGCATTCAATCAATCACTGGATTTCTTTCAAAATCTGTGAACTAAGCTCATTACTAATCTTAAGTCTAAAGCATTTGATTTCTATTTTCGTGATAATCTTCAATAATGTTTATTTTTATTAAAATAATCTTTTCTGTATTTCTCATCACTTTAAATCAGTAATCATAAAAAAGTGTATATTCAACTCCACATAATTTTGGTATGAGTTATTGTTCTTAAAACGATAGGTGATGAAAAAATTTATGAGTCTTTAGTTCGCTCTTTTTTCTAGACACGCTTTGAGTTGAGAGTACTTAATTTATCTCCGCGCTTAAGAGCTGCAAGAAATACCGTTTTAACTGCACCTGCTTTATTGACATTCATCGAGATGTTTTCGTGGTTGATTCGTTAGTTTTTAGTGTATAGTCGAAGCTCCTCGACCAACGAAGGCGATACTATAGTCATTTAGCCTGAAGATGAGATTTGGAAGAATGCAGAAATAGCCTCATAAAACTTTAGTTTTCTGTGATCGGTGAAGCATAAGTATCCATAACTACATCCTGATCTGGCTTCAGCTCCTTTATTAAAAATTGTTCCCCCCAAGTTTCGAATACCTTCATAGTACAAGATCCACTCATTGGAGCTATCGATTTATTATTCACGGATCCCGCTATAATATTTGTTCGCGCGTAATATTTACCACTTTTTTTACCTATTAGCTTCTTACCTTTTTCGTCCTATCCTCTATCTTTGAAAATCGTTAGCTCTATACCACTTTCATCACTATATACAAAGCTTTCAGTCGCTATGCCTTTTATAGCGCCTTGATTAATTGCTTCGTTTTTTTTCGCGTACTTTTACATAGGTAAAGGCTTTTTTTTATAGCTAACTCCTAACTTTTTTAACCTTCCGTATACAGAAAAAATACTTGCGTTAACTAGCTTTGCTGCCTCAGCTCATTCCTTATCTCTATTGGCTTGAATGTAAATCCCTACCCCCGTGGGGCAGACCTAATTATCCCTTCTTTTTTGTATCTTATCCCCCCTACTTACGCTGCTTTTACTAACTTTAAATATTTTTGATGTCGTTTTTTGATCTTTACCAAGTTTAATATATTCTATTACTTGCTCCCTTAGATCGAAGCTGTTTTGTTTCTTTGTCATTTTCTGTTAAAAATAACACCTCTCTTCCCCATTTTTAATCTGAATTACTATACAAATAATTAAAATGAACTCAAACAGTATCTTTTATAGAACTGTCTGCAAGGACTGCATTGCAGACTTGTTATTTTCTTATCACTTATTTAACAGAAAATTTGCACAAAGAAAGTGCTTCTCGGCCTAGTTCAGTAAGAATGCGTCCTCGAGGTGTGCGTTGAATAAGTGCTCTTTGTAGAAGATACGGCTCAACAACGTCCTCTAAGGTGTCTTTTGTTTCATTAAGAGTTGCAGATAACGTTTCAATTCCGACAGGCCCCCCCTGAAACAGACTTCCTAATGCAAATAAATATCGTTGATCCAAAACGTCTAGTCCCAATACATTAATGCCAAGGGCGCTTAGCGCCTTTAATACTAAAGGTTCATCAATAAGAGAAACATTCCAGGCGTCTGAAAAGTCTCGAATCCGTCGTAATAATCGCAATCCTATTCGGGGAGTTTCTCTGGAACGTAACGCAATTGCGTGCATGGCTTCTTCAGTAAGGGACATGTTTAGGGTTTTTGCTCCTTGAAAAATAATGGCTTGCATTTCCGGTATCGTATAAAATCTTAAAGCCAGCGTTATTCCAAAACGGTCTTTTAATGGAGAGCTTAGCATTCCTATTCGGGTCGTTGCGCCAATCAGCGTAAAAGGCTCTAAAGAAAGGCGCATAGATTGAGCATGTGGTCCGTCTCCTAAAATAATATCCAGCCGTCGATCTTCCATAGCACTGTAAAGCGCTTCTTCCAAGGCAACGGGAAGCCGATGAATTTCATCAATAAATAAAACATCTTGCTTTTGTAATCCAGTTAACAACGCCGCCAAATCACCAGTTTTGGTCAACACAGGAGCTGAAGTTATTTTTAGTTGACTTTCGCAATCTTTTGCAATCAAATGCGCTAATGTCGTTTTTCCAAGACCAGGGGGACCATGTAACAACACATGATCTAAGGATTCCTTTCTATGCTTAGCTGCTTTTAAGAAAATTTTTAAATTTTCAATACATTGTGTTTGTCCGATAAATCCGGAAAAAGAACTCGGCCTTAAAGAAAAGTCTAAAGCATTTTGTTCAGGCATTAATGTAGAATCTCTTGTCATCTATCTTTCCCTTCCTTGATATAACGTGCTTTTTAGATAATACTCTCTTATTAACCTCAAAAACGCTACAACTATAGCTGTTAATGGAGCCGAAAGAAGGACTCCAACAAATCCAATGCTATGGCCTAAAGAAAAAATAGCAAGCAGCACAATAATGGGATGTACCCCAATACGTTTTCCAATAAGAAACGGTGTTAAAAATAATGCTTCTAGGCCGTATCCTAAAACAAAAATTACACCTAATATTTTAAGACTAACAGAGGCAGATGTTAAAAGTGCGATCAAAAAAGATACGCAAATTCCTAAAAATACGCTGACATAAGGAATAAAAGAAAAGACCCCAATAAGAACTCCAATAAGCCATCCAAATTGTAATCCAGAGTATTTAAGAGCAATTCCATAATATCCACACAAACTTATGCATACTAGTGCTTGCCCTCTTAAATATGCAGAAAAGGTTAAGTGAATACTTTCTATTCCTTTTAATACTTCTTTTCGATAAGGAATGGGAATGCAAGTGGTTAAAGCTTTTATGAATGCTCCCCAATCTTTCATGATATAAAAGCTTAAGAATGGCGCCATAGCAATGATTGTCAAGACTTTTGCTACAGTCCATCCACTTTGAAGAACATAAAACATAATTTCTTTTAGTTTAGTTGTAGTGATAGAAAGTCCATCTTCTAGGGTGCGTTCTATCCAATACCCGTTTTGGGATGGAATGTGCATTTTTTTTAAAGTAGAAGAAATCATGCTTAAAATTTCTTCTTTTCCTACGGATAAATTCTGAAATAAAAAATTAAAAGATGCTTGACAGAAGGAATTAATACTATGCACGTTGTTCCCAGAATGCAATATGTAAAAAAAGTAATGCAAAAAGCACTAATTCCAGGAGCAATATTGTGATTTTGAGCCTTCAAGATTAAAGGACGCCATAAATACGCCCACACAAATCCTACGATAAAAGGAATCAATGCTCCAAAACTCCAATAAAATATTGCAGTTACGCTTAATAGAAAACATATACTTAGACATCTTGTTTCAAATTTCGTCATAGCAAATGCCCTTTAGCCCGAAATACGTAAATCAACCAGGCAATACTCATGGTAAGTGTTACAATCCAAAGATAAACATCATACCCTATATGGTGCCATGGATAAAGAATACGACTCATTGCCAATAAAATTAAAACACACTGACTAAACATTGCGATTTTTCCCCAGAGTATTGCCTTTAGGGGGAAATGCTTATAGGATTTTGCACCATACAAACTGCCAATTATTAAGGTAACTTCTTTTACTAATGTTAAGTAAAAAAACCACTTCGGTAAAACAGTACGCTTTACTAGCCCAAATATTACACTCATGATCATAATCTTATCTGCCAAAGGATCTAAGATTGTTCCTAATGTTGAGGTAATTTTATAGGATCTTGCCCACCACCCGTCTAAAACGTCAGTTAACATAATGCAGGAAAAAACAACCATCAAGGTCCAATCAAGGTGATATTGCAACCGAATTCCCATCCACAATCCCAAAAAACACCGAAGTCCTGTTAAAAAATTAGGTCCCCAAGCTTTTTTAAAATTTTTTTTACCATTAACAAAAATGTGACTTCCACAACTTATACTATACGAGATTTCGTTAAAAAAATAAATTTCTGTATCTTAGTATTTATTTTTAGGAATTTTAATTTTTTAAAAAACATTAAAATTACTTAGAACCTGTCTTCACAATCTGATAAAAAGCTTGGTTAGGAAGTAAATAACATGCCCTATCCGAGATAATAAAATCTCATTTGATACAGGGGATTATGGTAAAAAACCATACTCCTCCTCACTTTTTTTCAGGTAGTTTAAAAGATCGCTGAAATCAAAGAATAAGCGTTTATCTTTGATCCACCTAAGTCCCCTTGTGAAGTATGAATACAAAGGTGCTCTGACCTTCAAAGGCTTTTTAGAGGTGCCGAAGTTGGCCAATGGATTATCTTTTATACGGATAAAAAAAGGGATCTTGTGGTCACACAAATAAGTCACACAAATAAGTCACACAAATAAGTGATCCAATCTTTGCCCACAAATTCGCGATCAGCTGAAAAGGAAAGAATTTTATCGACCCCAAAGATTTCCTTAAATTGGCTTAATAAACTGATGCGTGCTTGGGTGTGCGAATTTTCCTGGTGATCAAGCATGCTCCAAAACAAAGAAAATGAAATCTTTCCAACTCTAACAGCTAGTACGAGGCAATTGATATTCTGCGTTCCAAA
>NZ_BAUP01000023.1:0-1468 GCF_000648275.1 Holospora elegans E1
CCATTATTTCAATTTACATTAGATCTAGAGAAATCTTTTATTAAAACATTAATTATTATTTCAGGAGGGGATTTCAATGCTGTTAAACATTTATTTTGACATTTTCAACACTTATGGGGGAAGGGGGCTAGAGAGGGCACAAATAATGCACCTCAATCCCCCCTTTTTCGGATAACAAAACTGCCGTAATCCTATCTTCTACGCGTCGCTTATTTTCTTGCCGATGCTGCGTTCTTAACGCAACACGATCTTCTTCTTTCAAAAATCTTTGCATAAGAAAAATTATTAAACTTTTAAACAATTTCATTCGGCAGGAGTATACACCTATCTGGAAATTCTTCTATATAATTTCTCTTTGTCTAATTTTGTCCATGGTTTATTCCTTTTGTTGACTCCTTCAAGATTTTTGCTCCATCTCGCTACTGCTGATTTAGATATGTTAAATCTGGCGGCTACTTTTTCAAATGATAAACCGTGCCTTGTTTTTAATATTTTTTTCGAAAATTATAATTTATTACATAATTATAACTTAACTCTATCCAGCTCCATTTTCATATTATTTTTATGATGTTTTAGCTATATACTAATAGAGAGGATAAAGAATCGTAATAATAAACAAAAGCAATTTTATTCAGGAAAAAAGAAGCGGCTTTCTATAAAAACACAAGTCGTGGTAGATAAAAAAATAAGGCAAGGTGTATGTACGGCATTTTCAAAGGGTAAGCATCACGATTTTAGAGGATTTAAAGAATCCACAATAAAGATTCATCGAGAAATAAAAATCATTACTGGCACTGAGGATGCAAAAGCTGCATCGTAACTTTGAATTACCAAAGAAAAAAGATAAAAATAAAAAATTTTCAAGTGAAAAAGTGGTGAATGAAAATGTTATCGGAGTGCTTAAACGATTTAAACTTATGGCTGAAAAAATAGAAGAAAAAGATTTGGACTTAGATTTAATCTTATTTCAGCTATTTGTACTATGGAGTTAGTTGTTTTACGAAGAAGTCTATTCTACCAGATGTGCAGTGTGTGAATGGCCTTGAAATCTCTAAAATGTTCTAGTAAATCTCTCCACGCAATCCCTTGGTGACGGTATAAAACAGCCTTCACAAACAGGCGATTGTCTTTTGCTGAAACACCTGGTTTTCCAGGTAAAAGATCCTTTATCTTATTTTACTGATTATCTTGCAAAGCATACTGTCTGACTTAACATACTTATTCTTTTTAATTTTTATTAAATTCTCAAAAAATACAGAAAAAATTAAATTAATTGAGGACGGGCCTTAATTACACTTACTTTCTGATTTTTTTTAGACTGAAAAAACTTTGATTTTAATTTTCTCTTGCCTTGTGATGAGAGCACCTTACCAAATTTTTTTCAATCATTCGTAAAATTTAAAAAAAACGTTGATAACTATTTATTTAAGAAAGAATTCATCTCTTCAATAATCGCTTTACTGACGGG
>NZ_BAUP01000022.1:0-1540 GCF_000648275.1 Holospora elegans E1
ATTTGTGTGACTTATTTGTGTGACTACACGATCCCTTTTTTATCCGTATAAAAGATAATCCATTGGCCAACTTCGGCACCTCTAAAAAGCCTTTGAAGGATTTTTTTATTCACCTAAATACGGACGAAAGCCGCCATCTGTAACATGCTGGATGATCCTATGGGGGGGGCGTAAGTAAAAAGATTAAAGATGAGCACCTTGTCATTTGCCCAAGATAAAGACCGGGTACTAAACAAACAAAGAGGGGACATTGAACGGCTGTTCAGAACTATGAAAACGCAAGGGGTTAACCTTGAAAATACCCCTATGAAAGATTTGGGAAGACTTTCCAAACTTATGACCATTGTCGCTGTTGCTATTTTATACGCTTCTATAACGGGCCTTACACAAGAATGTGCTTACAAAAAAATAGTCAGAGCGCCTTTCTATTCATACTTCACAAGGGGGCTCAGGTGGATCAAAGATAAACTCTTATTCTTTGATTTCAGCGATCTTTTAAACTACCTGAAAAAAAGTGAGGGGGAGTATGTAATCAAATGACGGGATTTATAAAGACATTTATAGCTAATCTACAATAATTTGCCTACAATTATCTAAACTTTAACGATCTGATTGAAGATGACATATTCCCTTGATTTTTGCAAAAAAGTCCTTGAGGTCAGAGCAAACGAAAAACTAAGTATGGCCAAGGATAGAATAGGTTTTTGTGTGAATTTATCTGGCACCCGATTCTAGTATAAGAGGTCTTTAAAACAAAACATAATAACCTGCTACCAAGAGTGATAGTGCTATGAACGAGCTACGAAAAGATATCGAAGACTACTCAGATGTTAATCAATATGAACGCGCTAAATAAATTATCAACCGCGCAAGTAGCAGAAGAAGCGAAATATCAGCTTGGGGAGATTGGAAAAGCTAAACGAATATCACGTAAATTAGAAGCGGAATTTCAGCCAGTACTCATGGCATTAGTCAAGTTGCAAAAATTTACGACATAACAATCTGACTTCGTGGATCAAGTCAGCTCGATAAAAAGACTTAACGCACCTGCGGAGCGCAAAAGGAAAAACAAACTTAACGCTACGCAAAGAGAGCAAATCTTGGAATGGTTAACGACACTCAGCTAACCATAAAGGTAATTCGAATAAAAATAGAAAATGTCTTTAATATAGGGATTAGCAAGTCAACCGTTCATCGAGAGATCAAGAACTTAAATTACTCCTATATTAAGCACCGGCCTAAACATTTCAAACAAGAGCAAAACAAAGTTTCTGAATTTAAAATAAATATTAGCCGGGAAATAGCTATAGTATTTAGGTTGAATTAGACATGTTAAAGAACCACGAAATAGCGTCGAATAGAGCGTTGGAATTTAGTTATATCGTCCACCTCTTCAATTAGCCCAGAATTTCTCTATTGGATTCAAATCACAAGAGCAAGGAGGTAGAAAAATTATACTGTATTTTACAGATTCTATTAATTTTCTGCTTTAATTTTCTTGGTTTGCTTCTAAGTGCAAAAAGTCTTTTTTTTAGCTATA
>NZ_BAUP01000021.1:0-5613 GCF_000648275.1 Holospora elegans E1
GCGTTAAAAGTTGTCATTGGCGCGGTCGACAAGATTCATGGCGATGGTGTTTCAGGTTTGGTCGAAAAAATACAGCATACTATACTCTTGCAAAACTCTTTGGCAGAGACGAAAAATTGATTATTGCACACATGTTCATTCTTCGATGGGTTCATGTTTGGGCTTATAGGGAGGAACAATGCACCTCAATCCCTCTTTCTTTTGCTGTTTTTTGGAGGGGTTTGCTTGTAGGGTCCTTGATCCAAGATCAGGTGAATGTTAGGCGCCCTTGGATAAGCGTCTTTCAGAGGATCAAAAAACGTCTTCAAGGTTTTTAAGGATACCACCCGTCAAATCTAAGGCTCCCATCAGGTTCATGCGTGTCATGGGAGGTGCCTGACAAGTAATTTTCGTTGCCATGGTGGGGGGCGCCATCACCAAACATCCGGCGGTGTTGTCATCACCGTCTCATAATAATTAATAAACGCTTCCTGCTTGGCTGCCTTTTTAAATGAAAAATTATGGGCGTGCAACGTCTTGCCTTGAATCGCAGCCCTAGAGTTCAAGAACATGAGCCGCAAATATCGCTTGCTTTCATATACGTTATGGCTTTCCAAATGTGCGATAAGTTCCTCTGTTTGTGAAACATTCCGCTTGCTTACAGAGCCCTCACTTTACACCATTAACTTTTGATCTTCCTTATATATCTTCTACGCGTCGGTTCTTTTCTTTCCGATGCTGCGTTCTTAACGCAACACGATCTTCTTTTTTCAGAAATATTTGCACAAGAGAAATTATTAAACTTGTAAACAATTTCATTCAGCATGAGTATAGATTGAGATGCAGAGGGAAGAAGATATAGATCAAGCACAGATTGTACTCGACTTTGCTCGACAATGATACCACGGAGCTTGCCCTGTGGAGTGTTTATTTAAAATTTTAATTTACTATAGCTAAGGTCAGATAAAAAAGTCATGTATAATGAGAATTAAATAAAGCTAGAATGTTTGTCAAAACTTGAAAAAAAAAGATGAAATACTCAGTTCAATTTTGTAAAAAAGCGCTAAAGCTATAATCATCTGGTGAGAGTTTTATAAATTTTATTTAATATAATTTTTTTATGCGATCTTGGCTATATACGAAATGAAAGATCAAAGCTCGTATCAAAGGAAGAAATATACTTTGTTACGTTTTTAAAATTTCTTTAAGAGGAAGTTCTTTTTTTACTTTATTTTATTATTCAATAAAAAAATCTCACCGAATATAATTCTATACGGTGAGGTTATCCTAAAAATTTATATTTATCAAAAAATAGTTACTGAACTTTTGGACACTCTTCGAATTTAAACCCAGAAACTGATTTTCCATGCATTTCTGCATACATTAAACGCAAATTTATTAATGTTCCATTTGAACATCTTGCTTTTGAAAAATTTTCTGGATCCAAGGAAATTCCACTTCCATCATCAAAAATTTCTAATAATCTTAGGCACATTTGATCAGGGTGATATCGTTTAGCACTTTGTTGGCTTGTAGTAAAGACTTCATCTCTGTAAGAATACATGTCTTTAAAAAATAGTTCTAAATCTTTTTTTATATCTTTACAAAAATTATCCTTATTCTCATAGTGACTTGAAAATTTTATAGGATTTTCTGTAACATTTTCGTTATAAAAAACTAATTTTAAAAGATCTGTTGCCAAGGCTTCGTATCCATTGTTAAGTAGTCCTCCATCCATTTTATTTTCATTAAATTGATTAGAAAAAGGGCGTGCCCGCTTTTCAAAAAGTTCCACGACTGAGGATTGATCATACCCGTACGCCTTAAAAAGATCGTATCCTGATGGCCCCCAGTCCAAGGCACCGCAAAAGTTCTCTAAGTAAAAGATTTCCTTTTTGACGCTTTTGATTTCCTAATTTATTGAGAAAAAGAAGCAAAACAGGAAGAAGAACGAGGAGCATCAATTTTACGCTTAAAATATCCATCTAATACTTTAATTAAGCAAATTTTTAATTCTTCTTTAACGTATCCTTCAAGAGTTTTTAAATTCAGTAGTTCATAGTCTCTGGTGGATATTCTATCTGTGCCTAGATAAACCCTATTATGCACTATATCTAAATAATCCATCCCAGAAATCACGCTGTTTGTGTGCAAAAAGCTATGTTCTTCAGCTTCAGGATGTAAAATTTTTACTAAATTAATAAAAAAAGTTCTTGCCTGTTCGAAATCCTCTTCTTTTTGACGGTTATGTTTATAATCTAAAACACACCAATCGTAAAAACTTTTTTTCTCTACAAAAAACATTACAGACTCTGGACCAAATTTAAAATTTTTCTCAAAGTCTTCTTCAAAGTCAGGCGTGCTTATTACACTATTTGATACAAGAGTTGCAAATTTTTTTGCATAGTCCGATCCTTTTTCTTTTTGTACAAATCTAAAAATCCTTTCTGCAAATCCATCTTTTTCAGCAGAAGAAAGAACTTCTAAAACAAGTTTTTTTATTTTTCTTGAGGAGACAACTCGATGCTAGTTTTTTTTGGTAAAGGAGCCGTGTCTATATCGTCTAACAGCTTTTCTGAAACTATTAACCTTTCTAATATTGCCCATTGAAGTAGAGAAGGAAAGTTATAAAGATTTTTTAATACTTCTTCTTTTTTATAATATTTAAAAAGTTCATCCAAAAAGAACGAAAAATGCGACTCTTCTAATCTGATTACTTCTAAGTAGTGTAAATGTTTAAAAAGGTATTTACTCCGTTCTTCTAAATCTTCTGGTGGGGAAATATCGTGTTCTTTAAAAAAATTAAACAAAGAAATAATATGTCCAAAACTTAACTTAGTGTAATCTAATGAATCTATAACGCGTTTAAATGTACCTGAAGGAATGCTTTTACATTTATCATCATCGTAAATATTGGACATAAGCTCTTCGAATCTTGAAATATTTTTAAAATCACTCATTCTTGTTAACAAATATTCAAAATTCAAAGAGACGTTTTGTTTAAAATTAAAAAAATTGGGCGCAATTCGAGAAAAATCCGCATCATTCAATTTTTTAATTCTTTCAACAAAGCTTTCAAGTACCTCCGAAGAAATTTTTTGTCCAGATTTCCAAAACCTCTCAACTACCGTACTAAAGTCAGAACTTCTTTTTAACGAATTAATTCTATCGACAAAACATCAAAATTTTTTAGGAAATTTACTTTGAGACTCACAAAATGCAGTCATAACCCTTACAAAAAAAAGTCATTCTTTAAGTTGTTGATTTTATTAAAATTAAAATTTTCTAAAATAGATGAAGGAATAGCGTTCCAAGAATTGCATAGTTTACATATAATCTGAGCAAAACTGTAAGGATCTTTTATCGCATTGACAGCTTTGACAATGTCTTCAAAAACACTTAGAGAAATCGTTTGATCTGAGTTAAAAATCGCATCTGAAACATCCAAAACAGAAGACTCTTCTGTCAATGTACTGATTCTTCTTAGATTCAATCTTTCTAATATATTTGAAGGAACTATTTGATCAGAATTGAACACTTGACACAAAATTTTAGAAAAATTTTGATCGTCTAATTTATTGATTCTTTCAAAATCGAGATTTTCAAAAATTTCTAAAGGAATTTTTTTTCCAAACAAAAAAATTGCAGCAGTAGCTTTTGAAAAATCAGAATCTTCTTTTAATGAGTAAACCCTTTCAAATCCTATAGAATTAAATATTTCTTTATTAAATGTTCTACAAAATTTAAGGTATAGTTCAATAATATTAGAAAAATTTTCATCATTCATTGCTTTTATTCGTGATATAATACCTTCAAATTTTTTTGAACGGTCCAAAGAAACTTGTGTTCCAAAAGATACGCTTTCAATTTTTGATAGCAAAACAGTCCAAGTTGAAGAAGAGTCATCTGGAATCTCATCTAACCAATTTGTAACAAGTTCAAAAAATTGGTCTCTTCTAGGAGCGCAGATAGAGCCAGAGCGATAGGTCGACTGAAAAAGTTCATGAAAAATTCTTTCAGAAAAAAAAGAGTCATTAAAAAAATATTGATGAAAAAAAATCTGAACTTCTGGCATATGTTTTGCTTTGCTTGTTAACATAGCTAAAATTGCAAAAATTTTATCAAGACTAATCCTGTAGACCGGTAATTTTAATTCCTCAATAACAAATTTTACATGTTCTTTATTTTCCCAACTTCCACAAAATAAAGACCGTTCATACTGAGATTCAGGGGCGGCAGGGGTAGAAAAAACACTGCCACTTAGTAATACAAAAAATAGAAAAAAACTTAATTTCATAAAAAAATTAATGCTAATAATACAACTAACAGTGAATTCTTCAATAATTTCTTTAGTTTGTCAAGAAAAAATTAATCACCTACGGTAATAACCTTATGTAAAAGTTTCTAAATTAGAAAGAAGTAAGTCTTAAATAATATTCTGGCTTTTTATACTCATTTTTTGTAAGATACATGGAAGGATTAGAAAAAAAAGCTGCTATGCAATTTGTTCAAGACGCGAAAATTTTTATTAAGAGTGGCTCCGGAGGATCTGGAAGTGTCAGTTTTCGTCGAGAGAAAAATATTGAATTTGGGGGACCTGATGGAGGAAATGGAGGCAAGGGAGGAGACGTGCTTGTCCAAGGAAACGGAGCAAAGCATACTCTTTTAGATTTTCGGTTTAAGAAAAAATATACAGCAGAAAATGGAAGTCCGGGATCTGGAAGAAAAAAAACTGGAAAAGCGGGAAGAGACTTACTTTTATGGGTGCCTCTTGGAACAGAAATTTGGATAGAAGGGGAAAAGGTAGCAGACATAACTCAAGAAAATCAAAAAATTACTTTATTTAAAGGGGGAAAAGGCGGCGCAGGAAATGCGTGTTTAAAAAATTCTGTCCATCAATCTCCTAGAATCGCTTACCCTGGTGAATCAGGACAAGAATCTTGGGTAGAGCTTAAGCTGAAATTGTTAGCAAATGTTGGACTAGTAGGAATGCCTAATGCAGGAAAATCCACATTGTTGAACGCGCTAACAGATGCCAATTCAAAAGTCGGTGATTATCCTTTTACTACATTATTTCCTAAATTGGGAGTGCTGTGTTGGGAGGATAAAGAGATTGTATTGGCAGATCTTCCAGGATTGATTGAAGATGCACACCTGGGAAAAGGACTCGGGCACAGGTTTTTAAGCCATGCGCAGCGATGCAGTGTACTTCTTCATGTTATAGATGCAGCGCAAAGCGATGCCTTTCAGAAATATCACCAGATTCGGCAAGAACTAAAATTGTTTGACGAAACATTGATACAAAAAACAGAATTTATCGTGTTTAATAAAAGCGATCGGTTAAAAGAAGACCAGAAAAAACGCTTACAGGATTTGTTTTCGAATTCAGAGTTAATATTTTTTGTTTCTGCGTTACATCGAAAAGATTTAGAAGCATTAATAAATAAAATAGAAACTTTTTTTTAATCTAAGGCACACCAAGAAAGTTTAACACCAGGTATGAAAGATAAAATTAAATTTTACTCCCAAACTGAGGGATACTGTGCACAAGAGCGTATCCCCTAAAAACTTCTATTTTTTAGTTCACGTTAACATCAGAACGAGGAAGAATTTTTAAATGCTTAAGATCTTATG
>NZ_BAUP01000020.1:0-4564 GCF_000648275.1 Holospora elegans E1
TTTAACCAAAGATAGCATGATTGATTTTCAAAGTTTTATTAACGTGAAGTGCCGCAAAAATACGCAGTGTTACCTCTAACATCTCAAGAGGGCGTGTATTTGAAAAGGGTTTTCGACGAAATTCTTGCAAACCAATAGCATTGTCGAGCGTTATTTGTTTAATGAAAAACGTTTATCTTTTCCCGGAAAAAGGCGGGGGCTTGGAATATTTTATTAAATCCTGCCCAATGATCTGTGAAATAAAATAAAATTTTCTATTTTTTAATCGTTCAAAAAGTCATTTGAATGTTCTAATCGAGTGATCAAAAAATTTCCAATCGATGAACCGTTTTCCAGCACATCATAGACTTTAGAAATCCAAATTTTTTTCTTCTTTTTTTTAATAATGCCAAAATTCATCCACTTCCTTGACACTACCGTTGTCTTCTGGGGATGGCTCAATTTTGAAGCATAGCTTTGATTATAAGGTGACCGCCCCCCTTCAAAACAGCGCTCGCGCTGACACAAAAACGCTGAGCAATTCGTTTCGTTGAAAGGTCGCTTGCGTATAAAACAAGGGCTTGGAGCTTATCTTTTTTGGGCACACCTAAATTTACATGAAATTTTTTCCACATTTTTTAAGAATGCGTTACGATATGACCAGTGGTAGAGGATAAAAGATCTTTTTCCTGGAAAACAAAGAGGTACACCCAAGGAAAGTTTACGGAAGCTGTTTTGTATCACTATCTACACAGAGATATCGTGGAAAAATTTTCCAGAACGTTTTCGCGATTCAAGTCCATACACACTTGTTAGAGTCAGAAATCTTAGCCCCTAATGCTGACAAGGCGTACGCAATGAACGATCATGATACCCAATCAACACGGTTGTGCTAAAAAGCGAGAACTAGACCGTTGGAGCACTAAGATTCATGCAATCTTTGATATTCAAGATCATCTAATCGATTTTTACTTGACAAAAGGCAAGGATCATGATCTGGAGAGAGATCATCTCGTGAAGGCTGATGGGGGAAAAATGAGAAACCTTTTAACTAAAGATATTTTTCGTTAGGATTGGTAAAGGATGTCTTTTAAAAGTCTCTAAAAATGATTGTATGTAAATTTTGTGAGTGTTCGGATTGCTTTAAAAGCAGTTTTTTTCGAGAGAGCAAGCGGTGCAAATGTAAAAAATGTGGAAAAAATTTCATGAGGTGTGCCTGAGAAAGACAAGCTCCAAGCCCTTGTTTTATACGCAAGCGGCCTTTCAATGAACCGAAGTGCTCAGCGTTTTGGTGTCAGCGTGAGCGCTGTTTTGAAGGGGGGGCGGTCACCTTATAATCAAGGCTATGCTTCAAAATTGAAACAACATCGCCATAGATCTTGTCAACCGCGAATGACAATTTTCAACGCATTAGTCCAATACTTTCAGTTTGATTGGGGGTATGTATCGCTTCGTATTTCTCCATTTAGTATCGGGAAATGGTGTAAAAAGCTCTTTTTCTAAATTTTTTAATAAAGTAAAGCGACTTTGCTTTAAAAACACTTGTACTTTTATTTTTAGCTTGTAAGAAAAATGCTTTTCATGAATAATAAAAAAGGTATTGTATTGGTTTTGTTGAGAGAAAAATTGTGTGTGGTATTGTAGGATTTTTAGGGACGTGTCCCGCTCTGGAGATAATCGTTCAGGCTTTAAAAGGTCTTGAATACAGAGGGTACGATTCTTCTGGTGTTGCGCTTATCGAACACGGGAGGTTGTTACGCCATCGTGCGGTAGGTACCTTAGATCAATTGATGAAAGTGTTACCAGAAACTACAAAAAGCACGTTGGGTATAGGACATACGCGATGGGCAACGCACGGCGCACCAGAAGAACGCAATGCTCATCCCCAAGTCAGCCACGGAATTGCTGTAGTTCATAACGGTATCATCGAAAATTTTTCTGAACTTAAAGCGCAGCTTCTAAAGCAAGGGTATGCATTCGAAAGCGAAACAGATACCGAAGTGGTCGCACATTTTATTCATCAACATTACTCAAAAAGTAAAAATGTAGAGGAAGTATTTTCCAAAGTGCTAAAAGAGCTAGAGGGAAGCTTTGCCTTGGCAATTATTTTAGAAGATCACCCAAACCATATTTTTATTGCAAGAAAGGGGATCAGCCCTTTGGCTATTGGGCGTAGCGCTAAAGGCATCAGCCTTTGCTCTGATACCTTAAGTTTAGTGGGAATTGCCGATGAACTTAGTTATATAGAAGATGGCGTTTGGGGGGATTTATCCTTAGAGGGTATTAAAATTTTTGATGAAAATCAGATTTCTCAATCTATTGAATTTGTTCCCCATCCTTTGGGAAAAGACTCTTTAGGGAGAGGCGAGTTCAGCCACTATATGTTAAAAGAAATGTACGAACAGCCAGATATTGTACTAAAAGAAGGTACACAAACGTTAGATATTCCAAAAGAGTTGTCTAAAGCTTTGCACATCACATTAATAGGGTGTGGCAGTGCTTTTTATGCTGCCTGGGGAGGAAAATATTATTTAGAACAATTGGCAAATCGTATCGTTACTTTGGAACTTGCTTCTGAATTCCATTATCGAAATCCTGTTGTGCAAGATGGGGTTACTATTGCTGTTTCTCAGTCCGGGGAAACAGCTGACACATTAAAAGCTATTCAATATATGGAACAGCACGGCCAGTATACTGTAGGAATGGTTAATGTTCCTCATAGCTCTATTTCTCGTCAAGTGCATTACGAAATACTAACAAAAGCAGGACCAGAAATTGGGGTAGCTTCCACGAAAGCTTTTACAGCTCAATTGCTTTGTTTATTAAAAATTTCGATGAATCTTATGCAAGATTCTGTAAGAAAACAAAAAATTTTGAAGGGATTAAAGCAGCTTCCTTTAGATATGCAAAAAATATTTTTTAAGGTATCTCAGCTTCAAGATATAGCGCAACATCTTGTGCACTCTAAAGGAATTATTTTTTTGGGACGAGGCATGAGTTATCCTGTAGCTCTAGAAGGTGCCTTAAAGATGTCTGAGCTTTCCTATATTCCTGGACAAGGATTTGCAGCGGGAGAACTTAAACACGGCCCTTTAGCATTAGTTGATGCGTGTACCCCGGTAGTTGTGTTGGCTCCTATGGATCAATTTTTTGAAAAAACTGTTTCTAACATTTATGAAGTATGCGCTAGAGAAGGCAAAGTATTTGTTATTACCGACAATGCAGGTGCAGAGCAACTTGCAGGAGTTCCCGTTCAAGACATTTTTGTTTATCCTTCCCCCACAACATGGGAGCTGCATCCATTTTTATCAGTACTAACCTTACAGCTTATCGCCTATTATACTGCGTTACACAAGGGGTGTTCCATTGATCAGCCAAGAAATCTAGCAAAGGCTGTAACGGTTGAATAAAAAAGACGCGTTTTCCCATAAGATTTTATCTTGGTATAAGGAAAATCAAAGGCCCCTTCCTTGGAGAGGGGGAACTTCTTATGAAGTTTTTTTAAGCGAGATCATGTTGCAACAAACTCAAGTTAAAACTGTTATTCCTTTTTTTCAACGCTTTTTGCAGCGGTTTCCAAATTTGACTGAACTAGCCAAAAGCTCTTTAGATGAGGTATACCAAGTTTGGCAAGGGCTTGGGTATTATTATCGAGCTCGGCACCTACATCAAGCGGCGCAAATTTGGCTATCTTTAGGAAAAGATCCAAAAGAATACAAAGAATGGTTAAGCTTTCCTGGTGTTGGGCCGTATACAGCAGCAATGCTGACAGTTGTTTTATCAAAACAACCTGCCACTGTTATCGATGGAAATATTAAGCGTATTTTACAGCGTTATTTTGGACTAGATACCCTGAAAGAAATTAAGACAATGGCTGAGAAAATTCTTCCTTGTAAAAATCATTCAGAGTATACTCAAGGATTAATGGATTTAGGTGCTATGGTTTGTACACCTAAAGCGCCTAAATGTTTTGTTTGTCCTATTGCTCAGCACTGTAAATTTAAGCAAGGAATGTGGGCTCCTTTAGTTATACAAAAATCATCTAAACCAACACGTTATGCTCATGTTTATTTGTGCAGGAAAGAAAATGAACTTTGGACAGTTCAAAATACGCAAACTTCTTTATTAAAAGGGCTATGGGGATTTCCTTTATCTGATCTTCAATCAGAAGAAAAAATGCCCTGTATAAATTTAGATCCGAATTTAATTAATGATACTGTTCGTCATGTATTTACGCATTTTACACTAATTCTTCGTGCTTGGGATGCCAGTTCAATTTCTCAGAGTGTGATTTCTAGATGGTCTAATGGAAAATGGCTAAACTTTGAGCAAAGAAAACTTATAGGATTTTCTAGATTGATGAGAAAGGTGGAAGAAAAATGGAATTTTTAAAAACATTTATTGCTATTTAGATTTTTTCTATTCTGAATTAGGGGTAAAAAGATTAAGAAAAATAAGATTTTCGAAGCTTTTAACTAAAGATACTTTTTGTTAAAATCAGCAAAGGATAGCTTTTAAAAGTCTCTAAAAATGATTGCATGTAAAATTTTTGAATGTTCTGATTACTTTAAAAGCGATTTTGTTC
>NZ_BAUP01000019.1:0-3173 GCF_000648275.1 Holospora elegans E1
ATCTTGTGGATCAGCGCAGGATGCTGAACCTTTCGCTGATCGATAAGTACGAAGGTTTTAAAAGTCTCTGCGCGGGATGAGAGGTTCATTTGCATTAAACATTGTTGTTTATTTTTAATAAAATAGCCTCTCTTTCGGATCTTTTAAAGACCCTTCAAAAAAGCGAGGGGGAGTATGAAGAATCAGGATATTCTTTGATATCTTTCTTCAAAGCTTCGTTATCTATTTTAATTGGTATTTTATTTGTTCTTAGATTAGGCTTTATTTATTTCATCTACTGAGTGTTAGTGTTGAAATCTTAAATCTTTCGGAAAGTTTATAACCTGTATTAATGATTTAGCTACCCTTCTTAATAGGATCATGGAATGGGCTATCATACTCATGTTTCCAGCAG
Source organism: Holospora elegans E1 (assembly GCF_000648275.1). Lineage (NCBI taxonomy): Bacteria > Pseudomonadati > Pseudomonadota > Alphaproteobacteria > Holosporales > Holosporaceae > Holospora > Holospora elegans. The sequence goes on from NZ_BAUP01000019.1 coordinate 395, forward strand.
TCGCTATGGCAATTTCAGCCATGCAAATGTTCTTTCGACGATCTAACGCTTTGGAAGTATGGCCCATTCTTGAGATATACGCTCTGAGAGTGCTATAGTTTTATTCAATAGAGTTCTCACAAACTCCCTTTAATGTAGGATAATTTTTGCACCGCTTCCTTAAAAACTCTGCACCCAGCACCTGTGTCATTGGCCTTATGAACCGTGATATGGAGCAAATTTCCTTGCGTATCAACCTATGCCGTACGTCCTTTTTTCTGAGGCACCTGTGGGGTTAACCCTTTGTGAATGATGCTATAGTTGGGATTTTCGCTTTTTTCATACTTAATTCGGCTTGTCTTAACAAGTTCATGCATCAATTTTTTCTATACCCCCTTAATTCTACATCGTCTATAAAACGAATGTACCGTCGAATATGGTGGAAAATCTTTTAGTAGCATGTGCTATTAACAACCGTTCTTGATTATATAAACTACTGCATTACCCCTCTTTTTTGTTGTATTTGCTTTTATTTCCGCTATCAAAATGATACTTTATCACTTTCTACCCTCTCTTTTAAATCGCTTGGATAATTCATCTTCTACTCCTTCAAGCCTTTTATATCACACTTTTTTATTCATGAATACAGGTTCTTATATTACTCGATTCCTTAGATCGAAGCTGTATTGTTTCTTTGTCCTTTTCTGTTAAAAATAGAACTACTCTGTCCCATCTTCAAGCTACTATTACTATAGTAATGGGATTTGGTATTATCAACGCATATAGGACAATAAAAAGAAGGCATTATGAAAAATCGACACCTTCTCCTTTGATAAGTTTAAAAATTAAAACTTACCCTTTTAAAAAATCTACCTAATTGTATTTTAACTTCAGATATTTTTTCAATTTTGATTACAAAGTGCTTCACGTGTTTTTATATTTGTAATCAGTAGTAGAAGCCCATACCTACATCACCCACGAAACATTTTCCAAAACAATCGCAAATGCTTATAAGAAATATGGGAACGCAAACGCAAAAATCCAAACAAAAGCGCTGTAATCACCATAGCAGCCCCAAGCATGTACCCTATATGAAGAAAAATACTTGTTTCAGAAGTCCAGATCAAAGGCATAGAGTAATATACCGACACCACCACCCCCGTAAAAGGCATAAGCTCTAACCAAAGACGCTTTAATCCGTGATGTAAAGGAAGTTTTTCTCGTAGCGAAATCGAACACAAAAGAAAAATAAACTGAGCCCAAGCAGATACTACAGAAGAAAATGCAAGACCGAAATGGTGGAAACGGCGGTATAGACATAAACTTATTCCTACAGTGACCCCAACATTAAGCAATCCAGAAATCCAAGTAAGCTGACCTTTTCCGTGAGCAAAGCACCGAGTAATCAAAATTTTTATTCCAATGTAAGCAGGAATAGCCAAAGAAAATACCCTTACCGTATAAGCAATTTCTACGACATCCTTCCAAGCCAAAATACCAGATTTTAGACTGGGATAAAATAAACATGCCCCAAAAGAAAAAGATGAAACCCAAAAAAACAATGTAATCCAAATACTTAACATAAAAGCAAATCTTAAAAAATGCTGTTCATCACGCCATCTGCGCACGGGATCTTGAAGAGCTTGTTGCTGAGAAAGAACAGGTAAAAGAACAGAAGCTAAAGAAACTCCTATCAAACTTAAAGGAAGTTGCTGAAAACGATCTGCATAATTAAGATAAGAAGCACCTTTAGTAGGCAATTGAGCGGCAAAAATGGCACCAATTACTGTATTAAGTTGCACAGAAGAAACACTTAACATTGCAGAAAAAAATTTTCTAAAAAATACTGCTAAATGCTTATCAATCCCTAAAATAGGCCAAACTGCTTTAATTCCCTGATACCAACACCCCCAAATCATCATTCCACATTGAAGAACTCCAGATCCAAGGATGGCCCAAGAAGCCCAGTACGCACACAATACGTTGGTGTCGGGTTTATAGATTAATAACCCAACCAGGGCAGCGCAAATAAACAAATTTCCTATAGTAGAAGAAAAATTAAAAATTCCAAAACGGCCATAAACACTAGAAATGCTTCCAAAAAAACTATGAATTGAAATAAAAAATATATAAGGAAAAATAACCTTTCCTAAAAGACTAAATAATTCGCGTTGCTTTTGATGAGCGAAATCGGAAAAAATCCAACTTGAGCACAAGTCCCATTTCCATTCTGCTATTCCCATCAATAACGTTAAGAGTACAACTAAAATTCCTAAAAGGCTGGCAGAAAAACGATATGCTGCTGCTTCGCCTTCAGATTCCTTGATTTTCGTAAAAATTGGAAGAAAAGCTGCTTGCATGGCACCTTCTGCAAAAATTCTTCGAAAAAAAGCAGGTATTTTAATAAGAATGGTCAACGTATCGCTGACCGCATTGATTCCAATGCACTGAATCAATAAAAGCTCTCTAACATATCCGCTGATGCGACTTAGTAATGTAAGCATCGCAACCCAGCTTACAGAGCGCAAAAAGTTAATTTTCATTGTTTTGATCAAACCTTGTCAATTTTTTAATCAATTGCTATACACTATATCACAAAAAAATATTAAACAGATACAATAGCAATAAGCAATATTAAAATTTAAGAATTTTTTAAAATGGTCTCTATCTTTTGTATCTAAACAAATACTAAAAATGAAATTTCATTTTATCCTTATTTGTTTTGTTCTTGTGGTTCAGATGCATTAGTACCTTAGATGGTGTCCTCATAAGTAATTATGATAATTTATTTTTAAAAAGA
>NZ_BAUP01000018.1:0-4032 GCF_000648275.1 Holospora elegans E1
AAACGAAGTCAGTATCAAAAATCGATCAAGATATAGCGTACCCAAGTCTTGTTATATAGTGATGAAAGCGGCATTGATATAACTATGTGCAAAAACAGAAGGGTGGGGCAGAAAAAGTGAAAATTCGGTTGGCAAAAAGAGTGGGATCAAAGAACACATAGTATTGCCGGTTTGGTTAATAACAAACTGACCGCACCAATAGGGTTTAACGGATCTTGCAACACAGTATTATTCCAAGCTTGGGTATTTCTGATCAAGGAACTAAATCCTGGTAAAGGTGTTATTATGGATAATGCCTCTTGTCATAAATCCAAGAGAAGTAGGGAATGAATAGAATCTGTAAAATGCAGTATAATTTTCTACCTCCTTACTTTCCTGATTTGAATCCAATAGAGATATTCTGGGCTAATATGAAGAGGTGGACAATATACTAAATTTCAACGCTCTGTTCGACGCTATTTCGTGGTTCTTCAAAATATCTAATTCAACCTAATTCAACCTAAATCACTATATCTGATGCCAGAAGCGCTGACTCCTAACCTCTTAGCCCTTTCAAGCTATACCTATCTAGAAATTCTTCTATATCTATTCTCAAGTTCTCTTTGTCTAATTTTGTCTATGGTTTATTCCTTTTGTTGACTCCTTCAAGATTTTTACTCCATCTCACTATTGCTGATTTAGATATGCAAAATGAAGCTTTTAACTAAAAATATTTTTTGTTAGAATTGGTAAAGGAAGTCTTTTAAAAGTCTCTAAAAATGATTGTATATAAAATTTGTTATAACCTGTATTCACGATTTAGCTAACCTTCTTAATAGGATCATGGAATGGGCTATCATAATCAAGTTTTCAGCAGTCGCTATGGCAATTTCATAATCTTTAGATACCCTTCGAAAATGATTTAGCCATGCAAATGTTCTTTCGATAATCTAACGCTTTGGAAGTATAGCCCATCTATAGTTTTATTTACCTCTATGGTTTTTCTATATCCAGCATCTGCACACACTCAATGTAGGATAATTTTTGCACCGCTTCCTAAAAAACTCTGCACCCAGCACCTGTGTCATTGGCCTTATGAACCGTGATATGGATCAGATTGCCTTGCGTATCAACAACACTATGCCGTTTACGTATCTTTTTTCCCCCATCTATACCTATTTTTTCTGAGGCACCTGTGGGTTTAACACTTTGTGAATGATGCTATAGCTGGGATTCTCACTCCTTTCATACTTAATTCGGCTTGTCTTAACAAGTTCATGCATCACTTTTTCCCATCTCCCCTTAATCCTACATCGTCTATAAAACAATGTACCGTCGAATATGGTGGAAAATCTTTTGGTAGCGTGCGCCATTGACAACCGCTCTTGATTATATAAAATGCTTCATTAACATCATCTTTTTTGTTGTATTTGCTTTTATTGCCGTAATTGCCGCTATCAAAATGATGCTTTATAACTTCCCACTCTCTCTCTTTTAAATCGCTTGGATAATTCTTCTTCTACACCTTCAAGCCTTTTATATCAAACTTTTTTATTCATGAATACGCTCTTAGTTTTTTTTGTACCCCCTTTGTGGTAATAATCATTAAAGGACCTAAAAATCATTTTAGATGATTAAACCGTTTTCTTTTTACGATACTTAACTTTTAAACTGTAGCGATTCGTCAGTCTTAAAAGAATCTCCAGACTGACGATGAAGACGCTCTGCGTCAGAGATAAATGACTGAATTTCTTCGTTCGTCCACTCTAAAAGAGGTTTAACCTCTTGGCGTTTTTTAAAAACCTCAGTGCTTAAAATTTTTAACAGCACCTCACGACTTTTCAAAGCCACAGCTAATTCTTTATCCGCCATAGCTTGATGAAAAATCGTATTCAGATCTCGAATTACGTCTTGTAATTCGAGAAACCTGTCTGAAGACTCCATCTCTAGTCTCTATCTCCTAAGCGCAGCATGTACAAAAACATGTTCAAAACGTCTAAGTACAAATTCAAAGCTCCTAAAATCGAAGCACGTTCACGAATAGAAGTATCTAAGGGTAACCGAAAATACAGATCTTTCAACGCCTGCGTATCATAAGCAGCAAGTCCTGTAAAAACAATCACACCTAAAATAGAGATCGCAAAATCTGTTATGCTGCTTGCCAAAAAGATATTAATCACAGAAGCTATAACTAGTCCTAAGGCTCCCATAATTAAAAAAGACCCCATTCTGGTTAAATCCTTTTTTGTAAGATACCCAAAAGCGCTTGCGCCCCCAAACATAAAAGAAGTCACAAAAAAAGCGCGGCTGATTGCGTGTATAGAAAACTGACTAAGAAACCCAGCAAGACTGACGCCTACGAGCGCTGCATACACCCAAAACAACGTCTGTGCTCTTTGCACTGTAGCTTGTCCTATCCGGCTTCCCATAATCCAAACCAAGCCTAATGTCAAAAAGCCAACGATTGGAGAAATACTATGAAAGAAATGACGAATTCCAGGGGGAGCAACATTAATCGCAAACCCAACAACTCCAGTCAACCCTAGTCCTAGTGCCATATAGCTGTAAATTCCCATTAAAAATTTTTGTAATCCCGTGTCTGCGGTATTACGCGAAGATGTCTTTAAAGAGTACATAATCTTAAGTCTCCGTACGTATTAAGTTCCACTTGTTCAGTATAGCATTTTTTTTCTTTCAGGCAAAATCTTAACAAAATCCCATTCAAATTCCTCCTTAGTTAATATTAATGACTCAATTGCTTATTTGATATTATATAAACTGTTTTTTTGCTCCTCAGAAAACAAGAGTATTACAAAAATTATAAAAATATATTTTTTACTTTTGAGGTTTTTAATCAAGGATAGTATGATTAATTTTCAATGTTTTATTAACGTGAAGTGCAGCAAAAATACGCAGTGTTCCCTCTAGCATCTCAAGTGATCGTGTGTTTGCAAGGGGGGGCGAAATCTTGCAAACCAATGGCAATGTCGAGCATTATTTTGTTCAATGGAAAACGCTTTATCTTTTCCCTGAAAGAGGCGGTTACTTGGAACAATTTTATTAAAACCTGCCCAATGATCTACGCAATAAAATAAAATTTTCCATTTTTTTAATCGTTCAAAAAGTCGTTTGAATGTTTGATCCGAGTGATCACCAAATGTCCTAATCGATGAGCCGTTTTCCAGCACGATCACAGGCTTTAAAAATCCAAATTTTTTGCTTCTTTTTTTTAATAATGCAAAAATTTTGGCGCATAGCCTTGATTATAAGGTGCCCACCCTCTTCAAAACGGCGGTAGCGCTGACACCAAAACGCTGAGAAATTCGGTTAATTGAAAGGCCGCTTGCGTATAAAACAAGGGCTTTGAGTTTGTCTTTTTCGGGCACACCTCGTGAAAATTTTTCCACATTTTTTACATCTTTACTGCTGAATCCTTCGAACAAAACCGCTTTTAAAGCAATCTCAACATTCACAAAATTTACATACAATCTTTTTTAGAACCTATATTCATGATTTAGCTAACCTTTTAATAAGATTATGGAATAGGCTATCATACTCATGTTTCCAGCAGTCGCTATGGCAATTTCATAATCTTTAGATAACCTTCGAAAATGATTTAGCCATGCAAATGTTCTTTCGACAATCCAACGCTTTAGCAAGTATAGCCCATCCTTGAGATATACGCTCTGAGATTGCTATAGTTTTATTCAATATATTTCTTACAAATGCCTCCATGGGGTTTCTATATCCAGCATCTGCACACACTCCCTTTAATTTAGGATATTTTTGCACCGCTTCCTTAAAAACTCTGCACCCAGCACCTGTGTCATTGGCCTTATGAACCGTGATATGGAGCAAATTTCCTTGCGTATCAACAACACTATGCCGTTTACGTATCTTTTTCCCCCATCTATACCTATTTTTTCTGAGGCTCCTGTGGGGTTAACACTTGTTTTAACACTTTGTGAATGATGCTATAGCTGGGATTCTTTCTCCTTTCATACTTAATTCGGCTTGTCTTAATAAGTTCATGCATCACTTTTTCCCATACCC
>NZ_BAUP01000017.1:0-4291 GCF_000648275.1 Holospora elegans E1
TTTTTCTTTTATCGTAACAAAAAATTACACCTAATTCAACCTAAATTACTATAATATTTAAACCTCAGGTATGCTTTTTTTAACTTGCCCCATACTATCCTTAAAATATTCAAAACTACCCGCGGTAAATACTATTTCGTCTATATTTACCAACGATTACAAGATGATATTCACATTGATAGGCACAGTGGCCTTGTTTTCTGATCTGCATGTCCTGCATTCTTCCACGAAGACATGGGGGGGCTCTATATTCACGGGGCACCCCCGTGGTTTTATTCGCGTAAAAAGACACCACAAAGTGGCGTCTTTTCAAGCTACAGACCTCTAAAAGCTTCTTTTACTTCTGTTGTTCTGCAATACTTTCGGAATGGCGACACGAAGCGCTTATTGGAAATTCAAATTGTAGCCCTTCTGATTGTGCTATTGCATCGTAAACCCCCACCTCTACGCCGTGTAAACACCGTCCAAGTGGCACTTGGATGCCTGAAGGCATAGCCAAAGGAAACCCCTCACCTTGTGTTACTGTATCTTCGTAACAACAAATAAGATTAAAATAAGGGCTATTTGTATCTTCTAAATCTACTACATTTTTACTAGATTCTTCTTCGACCGCTCTCATAAATTTACTTATCGTTTTTCCATACGATTTGAAAAAAATACTCATGTTTGCATCAGTATGTACGTTATTTTTTAAATCCCAAAAATAATTTGCAATTTTTTCAAACGATGCTGCGCGAATCTGTTCGAATGCTTCTTTTTCTTGAGAAGTTTTTCCATCATTTGCTGCAAAAACATTAGGATAAAGTGTGTTGAATTCTGGAATAGTATTAAAGTCTATTGCCATTTTATCCAATAGTACGTAGAAATTTTGCCCAGATGAATTGTCTTTTTTGTCTTGAAATAAAAGATATTTTTGTGAAGCTTCACCAAATTCTTTTAATATAACTTTTTTAAATGCGTATTCTTCTGAACGATCGTGAACCGTGCTTAAGAGCGCTAAATGGAAGTCATTTCCAAGCTGCGCACCATGCCATCCCCTACCTCTTTGCAAATAATCAATGCCTAATAAAATATTTTGCTTTCTTTGATCATCTAATTTGGAAGAATCTATAGCTGCATGCAGTTTTTCAATTTCTTCACCTAATTCTTCACCTAAACGTTCTTCCATAATATTAACAGGATACCCTAGACGCTGTTCAATAGCCCACCAATAAAAAGGAGATAAAGCATTTGCCAGAGTTGCAATCGCCCCTGGAGTGCTTGCAATATGTTGATTGCCATTTTTTTTCTCTTTAAGCTTTTTTACTTCTTTTTGAACATCTGATTCTAAAACTTTCTGTTTAATCCCTGCGATATGTTCCAAAATTGAATCCTGGTAACGAGAATCTGAATAAAGCACGTTCAAGACCTCATTGATACTCACTCTACCAGTAATCCTGGAGATAAATCCATATAGTGTTTGGTCATTAATTTTTCCAAGATTTTCTAAAACAAAACGCCTTGCTGTATAAGGAACGACTTTATTCATTAGTTTTCCAAAAAGATTTAATGCACTTTCATTTTCCAGCACGTCCTTTGAGCAAAAAGCCAGTTCTAGCGCAAGATCATTTGATTCTTCAGGGCGAAGTCTTTCAAAAAAAGCATCATTTTCAGAAAGAACACTGAAGAATTTTATCTTATTTTGATCAGTGAAAAAAGATAATACTTCCCTGTTACAGAAAAAAGCCACACTATTCTGTTTGATACATGTTTTTAGTAATTTTGTAAGGTTTTCGTTATTTTGAAAAAGCTTGTCAAAAAAATCTGTTTTATTTCTAGAGATACATTGGCTCAATACTGACTTTAAACCTTTACTATCTAATTTTTCTAATACGCTGGCGTTTTCTAAAAGCTTGTCAAAAAAATCTGTTTTATTTCGAGAGATATATTGGCCCAATACTAGCTCTAAACCTTTACTCTCTAATTTTTCTACTACGCTGGCGTTTTCTAAAAGCTTGTCGAAACAATCTGTTTTATTTCTAGAGATATATTGGCCCAATACTAGCTCTAAACCTTTACTCTCTAATTTTTCTACTACGCTGGCGTTTTCTAAAAGCTTGTCGAAACAATCTGTCTTATTTTGATAAATACATTGGCCCAATACTAACTCTAAATCTGTACTATCTAAGTTTTTTAATACGGTGGCGTTTTCTAAAAGTTTGTCGAAATAATCTGTTTTATTTCTATAGATACATTGGCCCAATACTAGCTCTAAATCTGTACTATCTAAGTTTTTTAATACGGTGGCGTTTTCTAAAAGCTTGTCAAAAAAATCTATTTTATCGTTGCAAATAAAGTTTTCTACTATTAATTTTAAATCTGTACTATCTAAGTTTTTTAATACGGTGGCGTTTCCTAAAAGCTTGTCGAAGAAATCTATTTTGTTATCGTAGGTGCAGCTGATTACTATTAATCTTAAATATTCACTACTTAATTTTTCTAATAGATTAGCATTTTCTAAAATCTTATCGAAAAAATCTGTTTTATTGTCAAAGATACAGCTGATTACTATTGATCTTAAATCTATACTATCTAAGTTTTCCAATGCTTTTTCGTTTCTTAAAAGTTTATCAAAAAAATCTATTTTATCGATGCAGATACAGCTAATTACTGTTGATCTTATTAAATCTGTACTATCTAATTTTTTCAATGCTTTTTCGTTTCCTAAAAGTTTATCGAAAAAAGATGACTTGTCCTTTTCAATACAGCTACCCCATACCGATTCTAAGTCTTTACTATTTAATTTTTCCAATACTTTTTCATTTCCTAAAATCTTGTCAAAACAATCTATTTTATCGGAATAGATACAGCTGATTAATAGCAATTTTAAACGTTCATTATCTAATTTTTCCAATACGTTGGCATTTCTTAAAAACTTATCGAAAAATAATGATTTATTTTGTGCGACAGATCTGGTTAATATTGCCTTAATATCTAATTTTTCCAATACTTTCTGGTTTCTTAAAAGCTCGTCGAAAAAATCTATTTTATTGTCTAAGATACAGTTGTATAATATTGATTCTAAAACTCCACTATCTAATTTTTCCAATACGCCTTTGTTTTTAGAAACACTATTAAATAAATCTAGTTTATTATAATAAGCACAACATCTCAATATTATTTTAAAATCAATATTATTTAATTTTGCAAATATTTTATCGTTCTCAAAAAACTTGTTAAAATTATCTAGTTTATCTTCTCTAATACAACTTTTTAAAAGATCCACCCATTGATTAGACAACGCGTCAGATACTTCTGTATCAGCCAAAACTTCTTCTATTTCTTGAGACTCTACTACTTTTTGTGATAGAAGGTGTAAAAATACTATTTTCACATTTTCTTTTCCATTAGTTTGTAAATATTTTTTTATACATGACAAAACAGAAGATTTTGGATTGTTTCGAACAAAGTTTTCAACAAAAGAGCTCAGCTCTGAGGGCGTCAACTGACCAACTGGACTAGAATATAAAGAACCTGTCTGCGAAAGAAAAAGAAAAAAAGTTAATAGTATTTTTTGTTTCATAAATATTTTTAATGTTTGCTTACAATAAGTTAATTCTACAATTATTACAAAAAAATGTCAACAAAAAAATCGATTTACTGCGTAAAGAAATTCAGCGCTTATGATCAACATCGAGAGCCTCAAAAATATTTTTTGCAGATGAAAAAAACTCTAAAACAATTTTTGGATAATTAAGGAAACATAAAAACCTTGTTAGCGCACAGCACATTACACCAATTCCCATTGCTAAATAAGCGTATAATGATTGCCTTTTAAGAAAAGGAGAAGTTTATCTTAGGTGTATAACAAACAGCTTAAATAGAATGGCATCCGCATTAAAACTATCAACCGCGCAGGTCGCAAAAGAAGCAAAATATTAGCTTAGGGAGATTGGTGAAGCTGCACGAATATCACGTAAAGTAGCAAAAGCAATTTCAGCCAAGACTCATGGCATTAGTCAAGGATTTACGACATAACTAGAACCGCTCTGTAATATGGAAATTAGCAAGTCAACCGTTCATCAAGAGATCAAGAAGTTAAATAGTTAAATTACTCCTATATTGAAGCCTCGTCCTAAACATTTCAAGCAAGAGCAAAACAAAGTTGCTGAATTTAAAAAAAGAGACTTTTAACCAAAGATAGCATGATTGATTTTCAAAGTTTTATTAACGTGAAGTGCCGCAAAAATACGCAGTGTTACCTCTAACATCTCAAGAGGGCGTGTATTTGAAAAGGGTTTTCGACGAAATT
>NZ_BAUP01000016.1:0-4435 GCF_000648275.1 Holospora elegans E1
TTAAACCCTAGTGGTGCGGTCAGTTTGTTATTAACCAAACCGGCAATACTATGTGTTCTTTGATCCCACTCTTTTTGCCAACCGAATTTTCACTTTTTCTGCCCCAGCCGTCTGTCTTTGAACATAGACTATCAATGCCGCTTTCATCACTATATACAAGACTTGGAGACGCTATATCTTTGATCGATTCTTGATACTGGCTTCGCTTTTCTTTGCTTGCTTCTAAGTGCGAAAAGTTTTTTTTTAAGCTGCAAGCCTAACCTTTTTAACCAGTAACTGATTGTAAAAATACTCACCCCAAATTCTTGAGCAGCTTTTTTCAAGGTCATATCTTGGGTTTCTTTGACATACTCTTTAAGCTTCTCAAGTCAATCTTTTTTTTGAGCCACCACGCCTCTTAGGAAAATAATTACCTTCTTGTCTGTATTTTCTATACCAATTTTCTATGCCGCCTGCCTATCGCTGATACACTTATTTTAAATAAGTGCGATACTTCAATATACCCCCTGCATCTAAACATTCCATTCCCCTTTGTCTTAAATCGTTGCTGTAGCTCTTTGTCATTTTCCTTTTATCGTAACAAAAAATTACACCTAATTCAACCTAAATTTCTATAGCAAGTATCTCACATCTTTTTTTAATTCTCGAAAAATGTCTTTTTCACTACAAAATAACAAAACGATATCGCTTCCTAAATATTACTACTCATCTTCTTTGTTTTCTAAGTGCCAACGCAAGAAAAAACTTCACGAAAATACGATCTAAAAGATAATTCTTTATCTCGACTGTGTCTTGCATAAAACAAAGCACAAAAAAATTTTGAAAAAATTAAAAATTGTCAATCTTTTTATCGAAAGAGGAACTGCTTTAAGCCTGCGTACCTTTGGGACAAACCCGTTCAATTTTCGCTCCGCAAGTAGATAGTTTTCCAGGAAGATTCTCATATCCCCGGTCCAAATGGTATACCCGATTTACTATAGTCTCTCCCTTAGCTGCTAATGCTGCCAAAACAAGACATACAGAAGCGCGTAGATCTGTGGCCATTACCTCTGCACCTGTTAAAGCGGTTTGTCCTTTAATGTGCGCAGTAGAGCCGTCAATAAAAATACCAGCTCCCATTCTTGATAACTCTCCCACATGCATAAATCGATTCTCAAAAATATTCTCCTGAATCGTAGACGGACTTTCTGCCTGGGTTGCAAGCACCATAAACTGAGACTGTAAGTCAGTTGGAAATCCCGGAAATTCTTGAGTCTTAATATTAAATCCCCCCCAATGATTAGGAGTCTTTATATGGAAAGTTCCTGGAGAAATCTCATGAATCGGAATCCCAATATGAGTAAGTACGGAAACATACGCACCCATAAGCTCTTTCGCGCAGCCTGTTAGTGTTAACTCTCCTCGACTCATTAATGCTGCCACAATATAAGTTCCAATTTCGATACGATCTGGAAGAATATTAAAATGTGTTCCATCAAGAGAGTCTTGTCCTTGGATATTTAGAACTGAAGTTCCCTGCCCTTCGATCACCGCTCCCATCTGTTTTAAACATTGAACCAAGGAAGAAACTTCTGGTTCTAGAGCTATATTTTCCAATCGAGTTTCTCCTTTTGCAAGAACAGCAGCTAACAACAAATTTTGAGTTCCTGTCACGCTAGGACGAGGAAATTTATATACTCCCCCCCGAACACGGCCCTTTGGTGCAAAAGCATGAATATATCCATCGTAAACACTAACATCAACCCCCAAAGCTTGAAGTCCTGCGATGTGATAATCCACAGGACGCACACCAATGGCACACCCTCCAGGAAAAGCAACTTGAGCTTTTCCACAGCGCCCCAATAACCCCCCAAGCACCAAAATAGAGGCACGCATTTTTCGCACCATGTTATAGTCCGCGCGAGCACAAAAATTGATCTTTTCCGCTTGTGCAGTGAAAGTTTTGAAATTCATCTGCACTTTTACACCCAAATGTTCTAATAAAAGCTTCAAAGAAAAAACATCCGCCACTAAAGGAACGCGCTCTAAGATCAAAGGCTTGTCAGTAAGAAGCGATGTAGCTAACAAAGGAAGTGCTGCATTTTTAGCACCATTAATAGCAATAGTTCCTGATAACGGGATTCCACCTTGTATACGAAAATAATCCATTTTCTAACGCTTATTTCATAAGATTCTTCATCTTAGTTATCTTTTCAGGAAAAAACAAGCATTTAGAAATATCAGGAAAAAATACATAAAATTTTAATTAAATTTTTGAGATCAAAAATACCACAATATAAACATTAATTATTTAAAAAGTTAATTTTATTTTTTTTGATAATTTAAATTTAAAGATTCAGTTTTTATTTCTATTGTTTCATTAATGTTGCCTAAATACAACTCTCGCTGTTGTAAAAACATCAAGACGCTTGCTTTACTCTGAAATTTGGATTATAAAACTCAATTTTGGAATGTATTGTAATGCGTTAGAAAAATACGTAATGTTGTATCGAAAATGACTTCTGTTGAAGGCAGATTTTTATTTTATCCAAAAAATCGCCAGGACGCAGGTAAACTTACCTTGTAAAAAAAAAGAGCGTTGCCTTTCCTGAGAAGAACTGAATAGTTCCCATTTATACGCTCCTCTTTTACACCGAATACTTTTGATTAAGAATTTAAGTTTTCAAAATCGGCACAGTCCTGACATATCAGCCAATAAGATAGTGTATTTTTTATATTCCGTTGTGTGAATAAAATTGACGATTATTTTTACTGCTTTCTCCTAAAACTCTTGCGCATCATAGTTGATGAGGCTATATCTCACTTTCTTTGCAACGTTGTGGTGAATTTTTTTCACATCTCTTTTGTTAATACAGAAATTTAGGTTGAATTAGATATTTTAAAGAACCAAGAAATAGCGTCGAGTAGAGCATTGCAATTTGGTATATTGCATTCAATCCCCCTCTTCATATTAGCCCAGAATTACTCTATTGGATTCAAATCAGAAGAAGTAAGGCGGTAAAAAAATTATACTGCATTTTACAGATTATTTATGAAAAGAGGTATTATCCATAATACCACCTTGACCAGGATTTAGTTCCTTGATCAGAAATCTACACAAGCTTGGAATAATAAAGTGTCGCAAGATCCCTTAAACCCCATTGGTGCTATTCGGCGTTTTATTAACCAAACCGGCAATACTATTTATTCTTTAGTCCCACTCTTTTTGCCAACCGAATTTTCACTTTTTCTGCTCCAGCCTTCTGTCCTTGCACATAGTCATACAATGCCGCTTTCATTAATATATACAAGACTTGGATGCTATATCTTTGATTGATTCTTGATACTGACTTTGCTTTTCTTTGCTTGCTTCTAAGTGCGAAAAGTCTTTTTTTAAGCTACAAGCCTAATCTTTTTAACCAGTAACGATTGTCCCCAAAATTCTTGAGCGGCTTTTTTCAATGTCATATCTTGGGTTTTTTTGACGTACGCTTCAAGCTTTTCTAAGTCAATCTTTTTTTTCTGATCCACCACGCCTCTTAGGAAAATAACTATTTGATCCCAGAGAATTATGGAGTATATTATGAAGACAATAATTCATGGAAGAAAAGTTTATGGGACAAGTATTACATGCAAATGCCAGAACGACTGAGGCACTCCGTAGAGAGAAATAGTGAAGAGAGCATAGCAAAAGCGGCTATAAGATGTAATGTTAATCCAAAAACAATTATCAAATGGAAGAATCGAGAAGATACAAAAGATCTCCCTATCGGTCTTAAAAAGATCAAATCTACTGTGCTTTCAGAGTCTGAAGAAGAAGCAAGTGTGCATTCAAGAGGATGAAGTATTATATAGCTTACAAGAAACTATTCCACATTTAAGCCAATCAAGTCTTCATCGTTGCTTAAGGCGTCATGGCGGCTCTGCTAAAAAAGAACTATCTAGCACTATCCTAGTGGTTATTTTCATATGGATAGTGCAGAAGTAAGGACAGCTGAAGGTAAGCTATTTATATGTAGGGAATGATAGAACATCAAAATTGAGTACTGCAGCGGTTTTGCACAACCTTATTAATGCTGTACCTTATACCTTGCAGATAACGGAATTCAATTCACCACCCATGATCATCATAAACATGCATTCACTCATATCTTTGAGCGTGTTTGTAATGAGAATCAAATAGAGCATAGGAGGACTAAGATAAAGTATCCATAGAATAATAGGTAAGTATAGCGAATTAATAGAAATCTAAAAGAAGCAACAGTTAATAGCTTTCATTATGCTTCTCATGATGAGCTAAAACAGCATGTGCGTGCTTATCTTATGGCTTACAACTTTGCTAAACGACTCAAAGCTATCAAAGGAAAAACTCCTTGGCAATTTATTCTAAATCAGTGGACAATTCATCTTGAATATTTTATACCTAATCCTAACCACTTCTTGCTGGGACTAAACA
>NZ_BAUP01000015.1:0-586 GCF_000648275.1 Holospora elegans E1
AGGCATTGACTAGACGATTCAAGGCAAGACCTCATGGCTGTGCGCCCATAATTTTTCATTTAAAAAGCCAGAAGCGCGGCCCGAAAAGGCAGCCAAGCAGGAGGCCTTTTTAACGGTGATGACAACATCGACGGAGGATGACCTCATCCTGTTTGGTGATGCCCCCCCACCATGGCAACGAAAATCACCTGTCAGGCACCCTCATGACGGCCTACACGCATGAACCCGATGGGAGCCCTTGGATTTGACAGGTGGTATCCTTAAAAACCTTGAAGACGTTTTTTGATCAGCTGAAAGACGCTTATCCAAAGGCGCCTAACATTCACCTGATCTTGGATCAAGGCCCCTAAAAGCAGAAAAAGAAAGGGGGATTGAGGTGCATTGTTCTTCCCTACCCCCCAACCTAAACTCCATAGAAGAATGAACATGTGCGCAACAATCGATTTTTCGTCTCTGCCAAAAAGTTTTGCAAGAGTATGCTGCATTTTTTTGACCAAACCTGAGACAACATCGCCATAGATCTTGTCGAGCGCGTCAATGACTACTTTTAACGCATTGGTCCAACACTTTCAGTTTGATTTGGTAT
>NZ_BAUP01000014.1:0-1587 GCF_000648275.1 Holospora elegans E1
CAAACAAAGAGGGGACATTGAACGGCTGTTCAGAACTATGAAAACGCAAGGGGTTAACCTTGAAAATACCCCTATGAAAGATTTGGGAAGACTTTCCAAACTTATGACCATTGTCGCTGTTGCTATTGTATACGCTTTTATAACGGGCCTTACACAAGAAATTGCTTACAAAAAAAACAGTCAGAGTGCCTTTGTTATTCATACTTCACAAGGGGACTCAGGTGGATCAAAGATAAACTCTTATTCTTTGATTTCAGCGATCTTTTAAACTACCTGAAAAAAAGTGAGGGGGAGTATGGGCATGCGCTATTGACAACCGCTCTTGATTATATAACATACTGCATTAACCCCCTCTTTTTTGTTGTGTTTGCTTTTATTGCCGCTATCAAAATGATGCTTTACCACATTCCTCTCTCTCTTTTAAATCGCTTGGATAATTCATCTTCTACACCTTCAAGCCTTTTATATCACACTTTTTTATTCATGAATACAGGTTCTTAGTATTGTTCTTGATAATGAGAGTAATTTGAGTGTCGCGGGTATTGTTCTTGATAAGCGAGATTTGAAAGTTCTTTTTGAAAACTTTGGTCTGAGTGTTGTCCTTGATAAGAGTCATTTGAGTATTGCCTTTGCTCAGTTTCTTTGTTTTGATATTCGGAAAACGATACGGGCTCAACGTGTTGATTTATTGATTTTTTTTGAATCTTCAATGCATTTTTCTGAAAAGTTTGATCTCGCATTGAGGCACTTGCGGATATAGCTCCCTGAATTGCTGGTGCACCTACTACTGAGGCACCAGCAACTGCTCCTAATGCTAAAGTTGCTACTGGCATTGCGTTATCCATTACATTATTCACAACTTTTTTCATACTTTTTAACTGAGAATTAGACATTCCTCGCGCCTGTTCTTTTTTTCCAGCCTCTGATTCATTCAAAATCAATCCTTTTTCAGCACAGTATTTTCTTGCTTCATCCATAGCTCCATCTTTTGGACGGCATCCTCCAGCTGTTACTTGAAAACAAGACTCTATTGGCTTGTTATAAATTTCTTTGGTATTACCATATCGATCCATACACGAGACGTTGTAAGGAGTTCCGCAGCGAGCACATCCTTTTCCTCTAGTTGTCACAAGGTTTGAAGTATATTTAAATAACGTAGAAGGAACGTCAAGTATTCCACCATAGATTTTTTCAGATTGAAATAAAACCAAGAAAACTAGTAATTTTTTATAATTCATAATTAATAAAATTAGTTTTTTATTATTATAATATTTTTTAATAAAAAAATTGGTAAACAGATCTATCACGAAAAAGGAAATTTCTTGCAAATGCTCATACTCCCCCTCACTTTTTTTCAGGTAGTTTAAAAGATCGCTGCAGCATGTTACAGATGGCGGCTTTCGTCCGTATTTAGGTGAGTAAAAAAATCCTTCAAAGGCTTTTTAGAAGTGCCGAAGTTGGCCAATGGATTATCTTTTATACGGATAAAAAAGGGATCGTGTAGTCACACAAATAAGTCACACAAATAAGTGATCCAATCTTTGCCCACAAATTCGCGATCAGCTGAAAAGGAGAGAATTTTATCGA
>NZ_BAUP01000013.1:0-1082 GCF_000648275.1 Holospora elegans E1
TAATCAAGGGAAGGCTCCCTGTGATCAGCATGAAGGAGACCTGCAATTGTATGCATATGAATGCGGTTATCAGCGTTTCTATCAAACCGTTTAACACCAAAAAATCCTAAGCCCTTTCTTGAGGGAAAAAGCTTTGCTTCAGGTACAACAAGTCCGGCATCGATTGCCATAAGGTGATAGGCGTATTCTATAGCGCTTATATCTTTAGGGTCAAGGTGAGATCTAAACTTAATCAGCCAATCCACGCCATCAATATTCAGCAATACTTTAGGGCGGGCCCCCGCTGAAGATCCCCCCAACACCAGCAAATCATCTACATAAGTATCGTTTTCATCTAATGTTGCTTGTATTTCGCTATCAATTTCGTCTAAATCATTGGTGATATGAGATATAGCGCTTGGATTTTCAGGTTCATAAGCATAAGATAAAGCCCCCATACCGCCTGTTCCTACAAAACAAAGACGATCAAGCGGTGAGAGAGTGCCAGGATTAAGCCCTGCATTCATTAATTTTCGGTCTAGAAGTAATCGCCCCCAACCATCGGGCAAACTATCATTGAAAACACCAAATAAACCTTCAAAGGTACGATCACTGGACTCTATAACACCTGCTTTAAGAGGTAGTTTGAAAGGCGATAACTCAAGGCCTGTTTTAATAAAAGCTGCATCATATTCAAAAAAGATTTGTCTACTCTTAAGCAGCAATCTTCCCATGAGTATCTTATGCGTAGAGCAGTGATAATACACATAAACAAGATTTTGATCCCGGAAGCTCATTTTCTACCCCGTTTTCTTTTTCCATCATCAATCAGCTCATCAAGCGATAATGCTTCTTCAGCGCTTTTAAGTGCAAACAGTGCTTTAAAATCATCCATACACCCAAGTATCACAGCCAGTTTAAGCAGCGATTCCAAAGATATTTGTCCTGTTTGCTCAAACTTTTTCAAAGAGCCGTAACTGACCCCGGACTTTTCTGATAAAGTCTGCTGGCTTAAATTGAGTTCAAGCCGAAGATCGCGTGCCCTGCTTGCTACCCTCTTTTGCATTTCACTGGGTGTCATCATATTAACTGATACCATAATA
>NZ_BAUP01000012.1:0-6746 GCF_000648275.1 Holospora elegans E1
TGCCCTTCCGATAAAGCTTGCCCCTTGCAAAGAGGCCTCTGCCAGGCATTGGCTGGCAAGGGTTTTTACAGGATCGCTTTGATAGACGGCGCAATGCAGAGCGGTGTTTTTTGCAATGTTTATCGCGGGAGTTGTTCCGATAACCTCCCCCAGAGCCATCCCCCCCGCTTTTACCACAAGATTCTTGCCCAGGTCCTTCAAAAAAGAGCTCAGCTCTAAAGAAGGCCCCCCCAGCAAAGAATCTAGCCCATTATTCTGGATGAAACTTTGCCCAATAGCGCTGCTAATCGCCCCTATGGGCCCCCCCGTTAGTGCGGAAAGCGCAGATATCCCCACACTTAGCACCGCCTTAATCGCGGGCTTAAGGCTTACCTGGCAAGGCTGAACCATTTCTTTGATGCAGGGCGTTAATACATGCTGCACCTGCGTGAAGGTTTCCGTTAAATTTTCTCTTGGTGCGATTTCTAAAGGCAAATCCTGCTTTGCGGCAACCTCCAGCACTGGCGCATCCACCAAAAGCGTTCCGCTTACCCCGCAATCCAGATAGTCCACCCCTTTCCCTGAAAGACTTTGAGTTTTTTGCAGAATCTTATTGTCTTTTAAAACCTGCACCTTTTCAAAACTGTCTTTGATGGGGGCTGCCATCAACTGAAGCGCTTCTTGAGCCTGCACCTTTACAGACCCAGAAAATTGCGTGGCTTGAAAAGATCCTTTTTTTACCTTTATCACCATCCCGCAGGCCTCTTCTGATTTTTTCTGAATCTGCGCTTGCACGTCAAGGACGCTTTGCTGGGAAAATTCTTTTGTGCTGCTGAATTGCACGTCAAGGGCGCTTTTTGGAAAATCTTTTATGCTTGAGCTTTGAATCTGCTCTGGCATATCGGCAGCGGTGCTTTGCTGGGAAAATTCTTTTGTGCTGCTGAATTGCACGTCAAGGGCGCTTTTTGGAAAATCTTTTATGCTTGAGCTTTGAATCTGCTCTGGCATATCGGCAGCGGTGCTTTGCTGGGACTTTCCTTGCCCAAACTCAAAGTGAAGGATTTCCTCTTTTTCTTGGCCATCTTTTTCTTGGCCACAAATAAACTTTTGAGAATTTTGCACAAAAGACAGCTGCCCATGAATTGCTCCAGGAACTGGGTGAAAACTTTGCTTTTCTTCTTGGATATATTTGTTAGAAGAACTTTCCCAAGAAGAGCTATACCCTGGACGGTGTTGAAGAGTAAGCGCCTGAATGCTGCCTGATCCTGCAAAAGACCCTCCTTGGCTGGCAATGTGCTTGGCCTGCGCATTAATCCACTTCCCTTGAATGGTAGAGCCATGAAACGTTGAACTTGCCCCGGAATACACGGCGGTTTCTTTTTTCTTTTGCTCTACCAGGCGGTCTTGTGTGGTGGTTGAAATCCCCGCATCTGCCCAGCGGTCCACCGTGACTTCTATTTGTTCGGCCCTGATGTTTGCTGCAAGAGTCAAAAAATCTTGCCCTTGCACGCTGAACCTTCCCCCAGCTGTAATGGAAGTCCTGTGAAGCGTATCTTGCGTGATGCTGTAGCTTCCCCCATTTTCCAGCGCCCTCTTTTCTGTATGAGACGTAACAGAGCTTGCCACCAAAACTTTAGGAGCCCTTATATCAAAATTTCCCAAAATCTGAAACTGCCCTTGCAGCATTAAAGGCAGATGACTTAAAATCGAAATCTCCCCGGCTTTGAAATCTCCTTGAGTGTTTATCACAATCGGAGCACAAGAAGCCTGCTGAGTAATCTGATGTTCTGTTTGAGAAGCAAAAAATGAAGGAATCGCCAAAGCTAAACACGGCTGCGTTGCAAAAGGGGCTTCCTTCTGGAGGAAACTTTCTTGCTGGAGGAAACTTTCTTGCTGGAGGAAACTTTCTTGCTGGAGGAAACTTTCTTGCTGGAGGAAACTTTCTTGGTAATACGCCCCTTCCTGCTGAAAATTTTCAGATAACGCCTTTTGCTTGCAATCATCTATCGATAATTTTTTTTCCCCCCTTCCCCCACACATTTCAGTTTTTTCTGTGCAAGCAGATTGGGCACGCCCTTGATTTGTCCTTGGCGCTTCAATCCCCTGGCACACCTTTGTGCAAACAGATAGAGCTTGACTTAATTTATTTATATTTGCCTTTTTTTTGATTTCTTCTAAAAAATTCTGCTCTAGCCATTTTAATCGATCACTTCTTTGCTTTATTCCCCATTCAATGGCGGTGCACCTTTCTTGAAATCCACAAAAAATAGATACCCCTTCTTTTTGTATGGAAAAAATATTGAACGCCTCTTCAACCTTTAAAATTTTGGATTGTTCATCGCTGATATCCCTTTTAAGGTTCTCTTTATACTTTAAAGATAGATGTTGGTAACTCTCTTTTAGATCTTGTATCTTCTCTTTTAGTTCTTGAATATATTTGCTTGCACGCACCACTTCCCCTTGAAGCCAGCTCTTCATCTGCTGAAAAATCGGATCCGTCATGTTTTCAATCTTTCTAAACATTAACGCCTGACCTTGCACCTGCCAGAGAAATTTCTGATACTTTCTGGCCAATACTGGATTAAATACCTGATTTTGCTCGTTAAATCCTATAGGAACTTGCACATCTAAAATTGTACTTTTTTGCCCAGACGCTCTATCAAAAAAAGGGAAATCTCCTTGTGTACCAAATGAAGAAAAGGCATCCAAAGAAAAAGACCCTTCTGTCAATTTTTCATTTTTTAAAAAGGATTCTATGTTTGGCTCTTTTTCACGTTTCTCATGATCCCAATCCATCTGATCCATTGCGTAAAACTTTTTAAGCGCTGAAAAATTTTCTTGTTCATATTTTCCATCTTCCAAAGAAAAAATGTACTGAATAAAGGCATCCTCATACCCCCCTTCTTGAAAATAAGGTGTTTGCTTTTGGGAGTTTTGAATTAAAAGGCTTCGACGACTTTCCAGCACGCCAGATTCCGCCCCCCCCTTCTTCCAGAAAAGGTTTGCCCCCCCGTGCTTCCAACATAGCAAACAAAATACCTTCCAGCCCCTAAAGCTTGAAGATTATTCACCATAAGGGCGCCCCCTATATTCGTTTCTGGAACCAAAGATCCTTCAAGGGGTCCTGAACTGCCAAATAGCGTTCCTTTTTCTGCCCTAAGCCCACTTCTTTGTGCTTGTCCGGCACTAGGCAACAGCGCAATACATTGGGAAGACAAAGCTACCTGACTTTGATCTATAATTCCATGAAGTGTTAAATATCCCCCTTTATTTATAATCTCTCCCTTGCCTTGAACACGATGAATTTCCACATGCGCTGGCGGCGTTATCGTCATGAAGCCAGAGCGCCCTTCCCACCATTCTCTTGTTCCTCTGTGATCTTCTCCCTCCCCCCTTACCCACCTTAATTCCATGGGAACGGTTTGAGGGCCTGCCCACAATTTCCCGCGATCTTCTAAATCAAGGCAGCAAATTTCAGTGTTTCCTGCCGTATGCGCTGTGCCAGAAAGCTTAAAATTCCTAACAATAAGTCCATCTCCCAAAAAAGCTTCTTTTCCAGAAAAATTCAGATTTTCCACAAAGCTCCCCTTTGAAAATAACAAACTGGGGAAACAAGAAAGATTGGACAATGCCTTAAACACAGGAAAATCTTGACTTCCCAAAACCGCAGACATATTACGAATATGCCCATAGCACCTTACTTGCCCTAATACAGACCAAGAATCCCAGGCCTCGTTCCTGAGGTCCATTTTCATCTGATTCCACTCCAGCATTCCGCTCCATTGATGCCATGTATTTACATCGATCTTTACATCCTTGCACTGCATATCCCCCATATGCAGCAATCGATTTCCTTTTAGTTCCAAATGACTGGCACACACAGTCCCTATGATCAATAGCTCTTCAAACCCTTGCAAACTTAGGTGGTCTACTTCTTGTGCTTCTATTAAAATTCCTTTTTTTAGTGTTTGCCCTGAATATTCTTTTTTTTGGCTTAAGGATAGGATCTGCCCCCCTATGTCTGGTGCCCATTTTTGAATCCATACTCGATTCCCTTGGGAAAAATTAGAAAAATGATTTCGCCCTTGCTCATCCATCCAGTCAGAGTCTTTACATTTCAATTCCTGGCGCATCCATTCGTTAATGTTTTTACAATGCTCTGCCCATCCCGTTGACGGAACTGGCAGATTTCCCACAAATCCCCCTATCCCCCAACGCCCAGAAAGAAGACCGGCGCAAGATCCAGTCATTCTTTTCTGTAACAGCGTTCCTTCAACAAACGTCCACGGCTCCCAAGGTGTTGTTGGAAAAAAAGACGCCTGCCTAAGCCCTGAACACAATCTTACTTGCTCGCTATGAAGAAATACTGGCACTACTTTACTTCCCCCGATATATACCATCCCCCCTTCGTTTCTTAGCTCTCCTGTTCCTGTTATATCTTTTATGCATGCTGCCCCTGGCCCTGTAATAGGACACCACCCTTGGTGACTTTTTATTCCAGCACCTTGCACTGAAAGCCTTCCTTCGTTTATATTTACGCGTTCTCCACTAAACGCTCCGCTTATTTTTAGCGCTCCTTTTCCAAGGTCTAACGCCTTTGCCTTTATTAATCCTGCGCACCACACCTCCCCAGAGCCCTTAATGCACATCTTCCCCACTTGCCATCCTTGATCCAAATCTGCTTCAAAAGAAGGTAAGATCCACCCCCCAGCCATCCATGATTGCCATTTCTCTGATTTCCTTAGCCTCCCTTTATATTCCGGAATCACTGTAGCCCCCAAAGATATTACTTCGTAGCGATGCGCCAATACTAGCCCTTGGTCTTGCTCGCTCCATTTCCATGTTAAGCTTTGATTGCCTTCAACTTTTCCTTCTTTCTTTTTCTTTCCAATCCAAGCACACCCCCCCAAATCAAGCATCACACTCTGACTATTCAACACTTGCGTACTTATAAACTCTTTTGCCTGAATGCGAATATCCAGCGCCTTTAAAATAGGGCTTTCTATTATTATCGTTTCTGCTTCCTGAATGGTTAGTTCTTCTACCTCCTCTAGCCCTGTTAATATTCCGCTTTCCTTTTCTAGAAATACTTTTCGCTTCCCCTTAAAGTCGTACCGTTTAAGCTCTATTTCTTCAAACTCCTCTTCTCCTTTGCTTCCAACATTCAATCTCCCTTCTTTTACACCATAGCTATTTTCAATTCCTATCCATAAACTTACACCTATCCCCACATTCATAAAGAAAAAACCTTTGTTCATCTTCATAAAAAATATCCTAATTTTCGCTCTGGAGGTTTAATATACCCTCAATACCTTTCTTTACCCCTCTTTCTTTCTTCCTGTTTTTACTTTTTTTTACCTGTGCTTTTGACACATCATCCCCTATTCCTTCTTTTTCATATTAGCCTTCTTCTTAGATCCTTCAGTCTTTCCTTTTGGTTTATCTGTAACTGAATTTTTTCTTCTATTTTTGTATTTATCAGTAGCGATTTAATAACCTGTATTCATGAATAAAAAAGTGTGATATAAAAGGCTTGAAGGAGTAGAAGAAGAATTATTCAAGCGATTTAAAAGAGTAGGATGTGAAAAAGCATCATTTTGTAGCGGCAATAAAAGCAAATACAACAAAAAAGAGGGGGGTAAAGCAGTATGTTATATAATCAAGAGCGGTTATCAACGGCGCATGCTAGCAAAAGATTTTCCACCATATTCGACGGTACATTCGGATGCATGAACTTGTTAAGATAAGCCGAATTAAGTATGAAAAGAGCAAGAATCCCAGCTATAGCATCATTCACTAAGTGTTAAAACAAGTGTTAAACTCACAGGAGCCTCAGAAAAAATAGGTATAGATGGAGGGAAAAAAGATACGCAAACAGCATAGTGGTGTTGATAAGGCAAGGCAATCTGCTCCATATCAAGGGTTCATAAGGCCAATGACACAGGTGCTGGGTGCAGAGTTTTTGAAGAAGCATTGCAAAAATATCCTACATAAAAGGGAGTTTGTGAGAACTCTATTGAATAAAACTATAGCACTCTCAGAGCATATATCTCAAGAATGGGCCATACTTCCAAAGTGTTGGATTGTCGAAAGAACATATGCATGGCTAAATCATTTGCAAAGGGTATCTAATCGTTAAACGCTGTTTTGTGGATTCTAAGAAAAAGGTCCACTTGGCGAGATATTTCCCTCGTTATGGAGATTGGAAAAATACGCACAAAATGATTTTGCAGATGGAAAAATAAAGACAATTTTGGAAAATCTTTTAGAAAAACTGATTGTTGATCCAGACTATGAGGAGCTGATGATAGATTCCAGTTACATAAAAGTACATCCTTATGCAGCAGGGGGTAAGGAAGGTAGCAGGATTCCCGCACAAAAGGGGCTCAACACGAAGCTAAATATGGCCGTGGATGCCCAGGGAATTCCGGTCAGAGTTATCATTACATCAGGTATCGTTGCTAATTGCAAACAAACTAGCCAGCGTGTTGAAGGAATAAGCGCTCAAAATCTTCTTGCAAGCAAAGGATATTGTACCAATCGCATTGTTGATGAGGTAAGAAAAAACAACATGAATCCTTTTATTTCCCAATAGAACGCAATAAAGATATTTACAAGTTTAGACATCTTGTAGAAAATACCATACTCCCCCTCACTTTTTTTCAGGTAGTTTAAAAGATCGCTGAAATCAAAGAATAAGAGTTTATCTTTGATCCACCTGAGTCCCCTTGTGTTCTTGTGTAAGGCCCGTTATAGAAGCGTATACA
>NZ_BAUP01000011.1:0-1140 GCF_000648275.1 Holospora elegans E1
TTTTATTATTATATCTATTGACATCGTAAAGTTTTCCTAGTCTCTCTAACCATATATCAATACATCATTATAAAATTAAAACTTTATACTCATAATATCTATCTCAACCACTTTCAACACTTATGGGTACCAGGCCACAAATTCCATTTAAAATCGGTTACCAAAATTTCTATATTTATAGCGCAGTTAACGTTTGACGGCAGTAATTTTAGTCTAATTTTGTCTAATGTTGATGGATAGAGCAAGATAGTATAAATCCAAGACTTTAAAAACCCCTGACA
This sequence comes from Holospora elegans E1, assembly GCF_000648275.1. NCBI lineage: Bacteria > Pseudomonadati > Pseudomonadota > Alphaproteobacteria > Holosporales > Holosporaceae > Holospora > Holospora elegans. The sequence goes on from NZ_BAUP01000011.1 coordinate 282, forward strand.
ATATTACTATTTTTTATCTTCCTCCATATTCACCGGAGCTTAACCCGGTCAAAAGATTATGGCTCTATATAAAAAACACTATACTATCGAACAAGATTTACGAAACCCTTGGGGATTTAGAAGCTGTGCTTTACGAGGTTATGCGCGAGTTAAAAAATACAATAGTGAAAAGTATATGTACCGCTTCGTATTTGTCCATTTAGTAGAAGTTTTTAACTAAATATATTTTTTGTTAAAATCAGCAAAGGAAGTCTTTTAAAAGTCTCTAAAAAAGATTGTATGTAAATTTTGTGAATGTTAAAATTGATTTAAAAGAGGTTTTATTCGAGGAATTCAGAGGTACAAATGTAAAAAATTTGGAAAAAATTTCACGAGGTGTGCCCGAGAAAGACAAGCTCCAAGCCTTCGTTTTATACGCAAGCGGTCTTTCAATGAACCGAATTGCTCAGCTTTTTGGTGTCGGCGTCACCGAAGTTTTGAAGTGGGCGGGCACCTTAGGATCAAGGCTATGTGCCAAAATTGAGCCATCCCCAAAAGACAAAGGTAGTGTCATGGAAGTCGATGAATTTGGTATTATTAAAAAAAAGAAGCAAAAAATTTGGATTTTTAAAGCTTGGATTTTTAAATCCTATGATCGTGCTGGAAAAGGGCTCATCGATTAGGACTTGGTGATCACTCGCGTCCAACATTCAAAAGACTTTTTGAACGATTAAAAAAATGGAAAATTTTATTTTATTGCTTAGATCATTGGGCAGATTTTAATAAAATTATTCCAAGCCCCCGCCTCTTTCAGGGAAAAGATAAAACATTTTCCATTGAACAAAATAACGCTCCACACCGCCATTGGTTTGCAAGATTT
>NZ_BAUP01000010.1:0-2444 GCF_000648275.1 Holospora elegans E1
CTTCCGAGGCGCTTTCACAGACCATAGTGGCGCTTGCCGCCAGAAGTGCTTGCTTGATATCTGTATGGTCAAAATTTATAGCCTGAAAATTGACCGCAGACGCCATGGAAAGCGCCCCGTGGAGCAACTTATGGATAAAAAAATCTATGCTTCCCTCTTGACGTGCCCTTCCGATAAAGCCTGCCCCTTGCAAAGAGGCCTCTGCCAGGCATTGGCTGGCAAGGAAAGGCACAAAAAAAAGCGCGCATATCCCAAGCTTCTTAAAGGCGAGCTTTCCCAAAATTTTCCAAAACGGTAGAGTTTTGTCTATCGAAGCCACGGAGCATCTTCCAATTCTTGGGTCCATGCCTGCGTTAATGGCTTTTCTCCCAAAAACAGATTGTTGGCCAAAATGTCTAAAGCTTTTCTAGACTCAGCGCTGTCTTCAAGTTCTAAAACTCGTGCCAAAATGTAAAAATATTCCGGGTGAATAAAGTGCCCGTCTAGCTCTTCTAGTTGCTCTTGAGCAACTTTTTGCATCCCTTCAAAAGGACGCCCAAATACAGCAACTTCCTTTGCAAAAAATGCAAATCGCAAAATAGGAAGAGGCACCCAAATCACCGCCTGACTTCTGGGCGGGTCTTGCCCTTGAAGATAGGGCCGGCGCCCATAAGGAGGCCCCCCACGGGAGCGAGGTAAAGGCCAATTCATGCTTGGATCGTAAATTTCTGTAGTGCAATATTCTTCAGAGTACATCTCAAAACTATCTCTGCGCCCAATAAAAAGATCATTAAAAATGCCACTGCATTCTAAAACATCACTATCAATCACATCCCCCATAACTGTCATTTCAGCAACGTATCCCATTAATGAAGCGTTTGGATAATGATCGCTTCCCTCACTAATTTTTTCTTGTGTCAAATCATGAATATCTCTTCCAAATTCATCTGTTCCAAATTCAAATATCCATCCCAAAATACGTGCTACTTCCACAAACTCATCCGTCCATTTATCTTTTGGATAATCGTATTCTTTCCACTCCTTTAACAAAAGAACTTTCATCAAAAACCCCGCTAAGTAGCGGGTGCAATCCCGCCAATGTGGATCTGGAGTATACTTATCTATATTGAATTTTCTCAAAACATAGTACTGATAGTATTTTCCTAGTGCGCTCATCTTTTTTTCTCCTATTTTTTATCCAAAATATCTGGCTTCGTATTAAGTTTTGGCCATTGTCCACTTTTGAATTGCTCTAATTCTTTTTTTGTTGCTGGATAATGTTGACACTGAATCTCTACCCCATCTTTTTTGGGCTTTGGATGCACCTCTATGACATGCAAATCATTTTGTGGTGCCCATCCCCTTGGATTTTTTGGCCTTTCTTGGTTGGGTTTTTGATAAGATTCGGTCCAGTTTCGCTCATTCCCTGTGCAAGGATTAAGCTCTTTTACATGATTTGACCCCCCATCGGTACGAATATTAGGGGTCTTATCCTCTGCCGGCTTGTGCTTTTTATACAACCGCACTCTTCCATCAGGTAATTCTTTTTTATATTTGTACTCTTTATCCCGCATCGATTTTTCAACTTTTTGGGTAAATTGCGAATGCACCTCATTCACTGGTTGCTGCCCTTTTAGCTGAATTTTTTCATAATCAGCCCGTTGCAGGTTAGTTTTTCCCGGATTTTCTAGTTTTTTAGCATTTTTTTCGTAAATTAGTCCTCGGTTTTGGCGCTGCTCTTCTTCTACTTTTTTTCGAATTGGGCATTTTCCTTTATTTTCCCAAGGCATGGGGTCGGTTTTTGGGGAGGTATGGGTTTTTTTGTTTGTCCAAGGCATGGGGTCTTTAGAAGGATCACAAGGGCCTTCTTTAAGCAGGGCTTGGGGGAGTTTATCTGAATTTTTTCCTGCGTTTCCTCTCATGGCCTTTCGTGCAAAGCCCACTCCAGCTTTTACCGCCCCTGTGCCAAAGCCTTGGCTGGCAAGGTCTAGCCCCACTGCTCCGGCGGTGAGTGCCACATGGCCGGCAGCGCCCCAATAGTTTCCCTCTTCTAAATTTTCCTTGACGTCTTTTGCACCTTGAGCCAAATCATAAGCCACCGACAGCACAGTTTTAACGAAATTTTCTTCTAGCGCCGTGGTAACAGATTCATCGCACACCTGGATATCGCCAGAATCCTTGCCCGCCAAGGCTAGCCCCGTTGCCGTTAGAATTCTAAGCCCTGCCACCGCTTGCTGCGCTAGATCTTGTGCACGGTCTTGGCAGCGCTGCACGTAAAGCGATTGAGGCTCATCCAGGCCTTTTTCCGGAAGTGCCCGCTTAATATGCTGCAAAATCCCTTCCGAGGCGCTTTCACAGACCATAGTGGCGCTTGCCGCCAGAAGTGCTTGCTTGATATCTGTATGGTCAAAATTTATAGCCTGAAAATTGACCGCAGACGCCATGGAAAGCGCCCCGTGGAGCAA
>NZ_BAUP01000009.1:0-1542 GCF_000648275.1 Holospora elegans E1
GGGGCTAGGGAGGGCAAATAACGCAACTCAATGCCCCCTTTCTTTTGCTGCTTTTTGGGTGTCTTTGCTTGTGTTATAAGGTCTTTGATCCAAGATCAGGTAGAACGGCGCCTTTGGACAAGCGTCTTTCAGCGGATCAAAAAACCTCTTCAAGGGGGTTAAGGACACCATCGTAAGGCGCATCCCTCCCATCAGGTTCACGTAGGCCGTCGTAGCAATGGGGGGCCTGACAGGTGATTTTCGTTGCCATGGTGGGGGGCATAACCAAACAGGATAGTTCGGCAGTATTGTCATCACCGTTGAATAAAGGCTTCCTGCTTGGCTGTATTTACGGGCCGTGCTGCTGCCTGGGCCGTGCTGCTGCCTTTTTAAATGAAAAATTATGGGCGTGCAACGTCTTGCCTCAAGAACATAAAGCGCAGCTATCGCTTGCTTTCATATACGTTGTGGCTTTCCAAATGTTCGATAAGTTCTGATGTTTGTGAAACATTCAGCTTGCTCACAGAGCCCTCGCTTGACACTATTAACTTTTGATCTTCCTTATACTCTTCTACGATCGCAATCAGAAGAGCCTCAGCAATTTGATGAGCTCCACCCTGATAACAAAACTGCCGTAATCCTATCTGCTGCGTTCTTAACGCAACACGATCTTCTTCTTTCAGAAATCTTTGCATAATAAAAATTATTAACACATAAAATTAAACTTTTAAACAATTTCATTCAGCATGAGTATATAAACAAAACTCTCAATCATCCGATCCAGAAAGACGATCTACGTTTTGCCAAAAGATTGAAGAATTGAAAAAGGAAGGTAAGTAGATAGTGTATAGTGATGAAAGTGGTTTTGCTCATGATATGCCAAGAACGCATGAGCACTCTGATAAAGGCAAGCGGTGTTATGGCGCTCATGACTGGGGAGCAAAGGGGAGCAAATACCATAGGCGCTTTAATTAGCAAATACAATTACAATTGGTTTGATATCTGGTTTACAAAGGGGGGTACCTCTTGGGTGCAGCGGATTTTATTACCAAACCTTCCAAAAAAAGTGCTGGTGCTATAGATAATGCCACTTTCCAAAGGCAAAGCTTTGAAAAATATGCTAGAAGATTCAGGTAATAGTTTGCTTTATTTGCCTCCTTATTCTCCGGATATCAATCCTATTGAGAAAAAAGGGCCCAAGCCAAACATAGAAGAAGAACATTAACTCGTTCAATTGGTCTTTTATTTCAATTCCATCTCTCGTAATCTTTTTATGAAGTTTTAGCTATAATAAGGGGATCTGGTAAAAAATCCGTACACACTTTTCTAGGAGGATATCCTTGCGGAAAAAAGTACCACTGAAAGCCCGTAAAACACCTCGTTAGTAGCTGCCCTCTTACGTTTTTTATCATACTCCCCCTCACTTTTTTGAAGGGTCTTTAAAAGATCCGAAAGAGAGGCTATTTTATTAAAAATAAACAACAATGTTTAATGCAAATGAACCTCTCATCCTTAATAAATAAGATAACAAAACTATTAACTTTTCACAATTCCCGCGCAGAG
>NZ_BAUP01000008.1:0-2679 GCF_000648275.1 Holospora elegans E1
CTTCCGAGGCGCTTTCACAGACCATAGTGGCGCTTGCCGCCAGAAGTGCTTGCTTGATATCTGTATGGTCAAAATTTATAGCCTGAAAATTGACCGCAGACGCCATGGAAAGCGCCCCGTGGAGCAATTTATGGCTAAAAAAATCTATGCTTCCCTCTTGACGTGCCTTTCCGATAAAGCTTGCCCCTTGCAAAGAGGCCTCTGCCAGGCATTGGCTGGCAAGGAAAGGCACAAAAAAAAGCGCGCATATTCCAAGCTTCTTAAAGATGATTTTGCCCCTTTGGAAGGTTTTACCGATGACCAATCCCAATGACCTCTTCTGGAAGCAACAAAAGTTGCCCCAATACATATTCAGCACAGGCCAAAGATTTTTTAGCTGAATCTATACTTTTTTTAGCATCATTTATTTTTTTTTCACACGAAGCTTTTTCTAACTTTTCTTTCGCTCTTTTCAAAGATTCCTGCCATCCCAGGACCTCATTTTTTACTAAAGTTAACACAATGTCTCGTTTCCCTAAAGGCAACGCATCGACAACAGAAAGATCGGGAAATACATCTGGAGTTATATGGTAAAACGTATCAAACATCATGTTAAACATAAATTCTCCTGCTGCATCATTAAGCGCCCCAGAAGGCAAAAGATGTAACGAACGCATCACCCAAGGAATATAAGACGCTCCCCAACGATGATAATTAGTAATAACGTTTATCATTGGCTGAAACCACATTCCTTCCATGCACCAAGCACTTGGAAAATACTTCATGACAAAGGGAATAAAAGAAGGATCCTTTAGAAAAACTAAAGATTTAAATAAATAATAAACGCACCAAGATGCCCGTTCACATTCAAGAAATCCAGAAATTTCTTCAAGATAATCAACGCCTCTTTCCCCCAAATCCCACATATCAAAATAGCGCTCCAAAGATTTCAATATATCTTCTTTTACTGCGAACTTTGGAAGAAATTCCATCCAATGCTCTTGTTCTGCTCCACCTTTTGCATGAATTGGCCAATTATAAATTTCATCCATAATGTCTTGAAGACATGTATAATCTGTTTTTAAAGGTATATCATTTTTTCTCATAGTATTCCTCCGTTATTTTGTGACATTTTTTTGTAAATATTCTGAAAAATATTCTTTATTTAATCGAATAACTTCTAAAAGAGACTTGTTAAGATCTTTACGGACTTCTTGTTGTAAAACTGGGTCAGCGATACGAGAAGCACAATTGCGTAAATCTCGAACAGACCAAAACAGCGCCTCTCGAAGATTATTAAACTTATATGTGTTGACTGTATGAACAAAAGATTCATGCCAAGATTTGGGAATTAATATAGAAACCCCTGCATCTCTATGAATATCAAAAGAAATAAACTGACGGTTGTTGGCGTGGGTGCCCACGTGATGCAAAATTGATGCACCTGAATTTTGACTTACATCCCCTGTTAAATTTTTAAACCATTCATTTCTGTCTCTGCTTACATCTTTCATATCCTTATTTCCATACAACCCGACCTTGAATTTTTCATCTTTGTATTCCTTAAAATATTCTTCTATTTCTCTATTTTCTTTCACAGTAACTGGTTTTTCGTCTATCCCGCCCTGTCCGCCAGCTCCTTCTGGAAGGTGCTTTCGCTGTGCTGGAGGTTTTTCGGGGTTCATCTCTTTTTTAAATTCTTGCTTTGAAGCCTTCTGAGCAAGCACTTTTTCCCCACCAGAAACTTTTTCAGCAGGGGCTTTAATCCCTTCAGAAACATTTTGAGCGGGCGCTTTTGCTCCTTGGGCAGCTTTTTTTCCTGCTTTTTCCAGCTTTTTCAGCCCTCTTCCGACGGCTTTTGCAACTTTTTGCCCAAAAATCTCTTTTGCCAGAACTTTTCCTGCACCTTTTACGCCTTCTTCTTGGTACCCGTTTGCCAGAGCTTGAGCGGTTTCTCCGGCCTCCACTGCTGTTTTTAGCAATTTCATTCCAGGAAGCGCCTTGATTCCCGTCTTTGCCGCGACGCCTAGAGCTTGAATGTAGTCCCCCTCATTAACTTCATCCATAACGTGCTGAGCGCCGTCTATAACCTCCACAGCTGTTAATGTGGCAAAAAGCGCGGGAATAACAAACCAAAAATTATTTTCCAGAGCGTTGGCCGTGACCTGATCGCACGCCTGGATATCGCCAGAATCCTTGCCCGCCAAGGCTAGCCCCGTTGCCCCCATAATTCTTATTGAGGCTGCGGTTTTTTCTGCAAAATTTTTTAACTCTTGATCGCACCTATCCCAATAGCTATCGCCACTTTCTTGATCAAAAGGTGTTGGAAGCTGATCGTGAAAAAGTCGCAAAGCTCCTTCTGCTGTGCTTTCTGCTGCCACTGTGACGCCGCAAGCCAAAAAAGCTTTATCCCAATTGATCTGACCAGAATTAATAGCATCAGACCCGATGGTTGATGCCATGGAAAGCCCTGCATGTAAAATCTTATGAGTCAAGAAGTCCAAACAAGGCTCTGCTGGAGTATTTATAACATAATCAAAAACTTTCGCATCTTTTGGTAAGGTGGCCCCATATGCCCTTCCGATAAAGCTTGCCCCTTGCAAAGAGGCCTCTGCCAGGCATTGGCTGGCAAGGGTTTTTACAGGATCGCTTTGATAGACGGCGCAATGCAGAGCGGTGTTTTTTGCAATGTTTATCGCG
>NZ_BAUP01000007.1:0-1210 GCF_000648275.1 Holospora elegans E1
GCCAAAGAGTTTTGCAAGAGTATGCTGTATTTTTTTCGACCAAACCTGAAACAACATCGCCATAGATCTTGTCGACCGCGTCAATGACAACTTTCAACGCATTAGTCCAACACTTTCACTTTGATTTTGTATATTAGCTTAGATTTTACTCTTTATCTAGTTTCCGAAGAGATCTATTGTATCCTATGTCCTATCGGAAATCACCCAATTAGCTTTTACGAGCCCCCCCTTCCAGATCATAGTCCTGACCTTTTGTCAAGTAAAAAGCGGGGAAATTACCATAAATATCATATTGCATGGAATCTTGGCGCCCCCCACAGGACTATCCTATTAGTTTTGTGCATATTGATTAACGCAGGTGCGCACCAAAGAGGGGAAGTGTTATCTTTTTTTGGCAATTCAGGTTATAAAATACGTCTATATAGAGCTGCATTTATCGATGGCTGCGGAATATCTACAATGTTTTTAAGAAATCTTATTGAGCATTGTCCATTTAAAATTACTAAACCTGTATTCATGATTTAGCTATCCTTTAATAGGATCATGGAATGGGCTATCATACTCATGTTTTCAGCAGTCGCTATGGCAATTTCATAATCTTTAGATACCCTTTGCAAATGATTTAGCCATGCAAATGTTCTTTCGAAAATCTAACGCTTTAGCAAGTATAGCCCATCCTTGAGATATACGCTCTGAGATTACTATAGTTTTATTCAATAGAGTTCTCATAAATTCTTCCATGGGGTTTCTATATCCCGCATCTGCACACACTCCCTTTAATTTAGGATATTTTTGCACCGCTTCCTTAAAAACTCTGCACCCAGCACCTGTGTCATTGGACTTATGAACCGTGATATGGAGCAGATTGCCTTGCCTATCAACAACACTATGCCGTTTACGTATCTTTTTTCCCCCCCATCTATACCTATTTTTTCTGAGGCTCCTGTGGTTTTAACTCTTGTTTTAACACTTTGTGAATGACGCTATATCTGGGATTCTCACTCCTTTCATACTTACTTCTGCTTGTCTTAACAAGTTCATGCATCACTTTTTCCCATACCCCCTTAATCCTACTTGGTCTATCATACTCCCCCTCACTTTTTTGAAGGGTCTTTAAAAGATCCGAAAGACAGGCTATTTTATTAAAAATAAACAACAATGTTTAATGCAAATGAACCTCTCATCCTTAATAAATAAGATAACAAAACTA
>NZ_BAUP01000006.1:0-1348 GCF_000648275.1 Holospora elegans E1
CCTTGTGATCCTTCTAAAGACCCCATGCCTTGGACAAACAAAAAAACCCATACCTCCCCAAAGACCGACCCCATGCCTTGGGAAAATAAAGGAAGAAAAGCCAAAGAGACGCAAAAAACAAAAGATCCAGAAATGACCCGAGAGGAAATGCGGGCCTATTTTGAAAAATATAAAGACGACCCTGTTCCGTTGGGGGAGTATAAACACAAAGATATGAAAGAAATCGTTAAAATTCGAACCCAAGAAACTGGAATGCCGTTTGAACAGCATCATGTGTGGCCTCAAGCTCAATCTAAAGAAATTTCAAAAGCAACAGGAAAACAGTACAAAAATAATGTGGTCATTCCATTGCCTAGAAAAATACATCAAAAAGATAATCGTGAATTTATGCATGAACGCAATGAGCAAAATAAACCACAAAATCCCAGAGAATCTTTAGCGCAAGGCGTAAACGATACCCGCAATGGTATGCTAGAAGCAGGGTGCGATCGCGCAAAAACGAATGATGCTTGTCTTGATGCGCTTAGAAAAATAAAATCAGAAAACCCCGGGGGATTTGAAGGAAAAATCCCCCCAAAACCAAAAGGAGAGTGAAAATGAAAAAAGAACAAATTTATCAAGAAATTCGAGAGCGTTCGCCATTGGGGACAGGAAGTGCTCTTGAGCTTTTAGAAGCTTTGGAAAATTTTTCCACTACAGAACTGTTGAAAGATTTAGAAAATCTCTACCAAGAATGGGGAGCTCTTCCAAAACTTTACTACACAAATAAAAAAGAAGACATTAATCACATTCAGCAATGCGAATCTTTGTTTGATTTTATTCTTCATGCAATTTTTTATCACGAAGATCCTTCGGTCATTCCGCATTTGTTAAAATACGTTCCATCCGACGATGATGAACAAGATCTGGTATTTATGGAAGATACCGCTAGTGAGCCATTGTGCAACGGTATTACTGAGAAAAATTATTTTGGGGAATCCTACATTCCCGTGCTCTTAGGATGTATTCACGAACTGGTTCCAAGAGCAATGGTGAATGCGGAAAGTTTTTTCTATGATATGGTGTACGACAATTTCGAGTGTTTTTCAGAAACTCAACCTTTAATTCGAAATCTTTATTTAGCTGAAAAAGAACCGTTTATTAAGTTATTGGAGTATTCTGTTCAGACAACAACAGAAGAATTAGAAAAAGCGATAAAAGAAAATAAACAAAAAAGTATCGAAGTAGTTCAAAGAGCTCTGGATAGAATTCAAGTAATTCGACAAGCCTTTGTAAAACTTCACGGGTTGTAATGATTTGGAAGATGGTAAGGGGAAAGCCCGCGATTAAGGCGGTGCTGGGGATATGC
>NZ_BAUP01000005.1:0-2302 GCF_000648275.1 Holospora elegans E1
TGCCCCTTGCAAAGAGGCCTCTGCCAGGCATTGGCTGGCAAGGGTTTTTACAGGATCGCTTTGATAGACGGCGCAATGCAGAGCGGTGTTTTTTGCAATGTTTATCGCGGGAGTTGTTCCGATAACCTCCCCCAGAGCCATCCCCCCCGCTTTTACCACAAGATTCTTGCCCAGGTCCTTCAAAAAAGAGCTCAGCTCTAAAGAAGGCCCCCCCAGCAAAGAATCTAGCCCATTATTCTGGATGAAACTTTGCCCAATAGCGCTGCTAATCGCCCCTATGGGCCCCCCCGTTAGTGCGGAAAGCGCGCATATCCCCAACACAACCTTAACCGCGGGCTTTCCCCTTACCATCTTCCAAATCATTACAACCCGTGAAGTTTTACAAAGGCTTGTCGAATAAATGCTTTTTGATCAACTGATTCATCATCATAGTTTACAGAAACAATAGGACGAGAAATTCTGGAAATAGCTTGGTTCATTGCTTCTTGTCCATTTTTTCTTTTAAGTTCCTCTAACGACTGCTCAATTGAACAATCCAAAATTTTTATAAATGGTTCTTTTTCAGCTAAATAAAGATTTCGAATTAAAGGTTGAGTTTCTGAAAATTTATTAAAATTATCATATAACATGTCAAAGAAGAAAGATTTTGTACTCATCATCGCTCTTGGAACCAATTCATGAATACAGCCAAGAAGTACAGGAATATAAGATTCTCCGAAATAACGCGAATCAGAAATCCCGTTGCATATTTGTTCACTTGAATAATCTTCCATGAACACCAGATCTGAAACATCATCATCTGAAGGAACGTATTTTAATAAAAATGGAATTACAGATGAATCTGCATGATTAAAAATAGCTTCTGTCAAAAATTCAAACAAGGATTCGCACTGTTGAATATGAAAAATTTCTTCCTTTTCATCCGTACGATAAATTCTTGGAAGAGCCCCCCATTCTTGATATACCACTTCTAAATCTTGCAACAATTCATCGTTTTTAAATTCTTGCAAATCCTCTAAAAGCTCTGGAGCCTCCCCAGAATAAATCGGCGAACGGTTTCGAATTTCTTGATAAATTTGTTCTTTTGTCATTTTTACTCTCCTTTTGGTTTTTGTGGAAGTTTTGCTGAAAACGGTTTTGAAAAATTATCCGGATTAGTTTTTTTGGTTAATCGTAACGCATTATCGCACACTTCATTTACTACTTCTCGGTTAAAACCAACCTCTAACAATCCTTGTCGGGTATCTTTTACACCTTGCGCCAACCCAGATCGATCATGTTCGTGCTTAATTTTCTCGTTATATTTGTGAATTAATTTTCGCCCTTCCCCTTGATGAATATCTGCAGGCATAGCAATCACCACATTATTTTTTATTTTTTTTCCAGTTTTTTTAGCAACCTCTCTACATTGCGCTTGAGGATAAATATGGTGTTTTTCAAAATCAAGCCCCGTTTCTTCTTTTTTTCTTATAATAAAAGCGTCTACTTTTGGATCATTGTACGTTCCCACAAACACCCCATCCCCTTGATGCTTTTCTGCGTAGGCCCGCATTTCCTCTCGGGTCATTTCTGGATCTTTTGTTTTTTGCGTCTCTTTGGCTTTTCTTCCTTTATTTTCCCAAGGCATGGGGTCGGTTTTTGGGGAGGTATCGGTTTTTTTGTTTGTCCAAGGCATGGGGTCTTTAGAAGGATCACAAGGGCCTTCTTTAAGCAGGGCTTGGGGGAGTTTATCTGAATTTTTTCCTGCGTTTCCTCTCATGGCCTTTCGTGCAAAGCCCACTCCAGCTTTTACCGCCCCTGTGCCAAAGCCTTGGCTGGCAAGGTCTAGCCCCACTGCTCCGGCGGTGAGTGCCACATGGCCGGCAGCGCCCCAATAGTTTCCCTCTTCTAAATTTTCCTTGACGTCTTTTGCACCTTGAGCCAAATCATAAGCCACCGACAGCACAGTTTTAACGAAATTTTCTTCTAGCGCCGTGGTAACAGATTCATCGCACACCTGGATATCGCCAGAATCCTTGCCCGCCAAGGCTAGCCCCGTTGCCGTTAGAATTCTAAGCCCTGCCACCGCTTGCTGCGCTAGATCTTGTGCACGGTCTTGGCAGCGCTGCACGTAAAGCGATTGAGGCTCATCCAGGCCTTTTTCCGGAAGTGCCCGCTTAATATGCTGCAAAATCCCTTCCGAGGCGCTTTCACAGACCATAGTGGCGCTTGCCGCCAGAAGTGCTTGCTTGATATCTGTATGGTCAAAATTTATAGCCTGAAAATTGACCGCAGACGCCATGGAAAGCGCCCCGTGGAGCAA
>NZ_BAUP01000004.1:0-8821 GCF_000648275.1 Holospora elegans E1
TTAGAGTTGGTAAAGGATGTCTTTTAAAAGTCTCTCAAAAAGATTGTATGTAAATTTTGTGAACGTTAAGATTGCTTTAAAATCGGTTTTGTTCGAGGGGGGCAGCGGTACAAATGTAAAAAATGTGGAAAAAATTTCACGAGGTGTGCCTGAGAAAGACAAGCTCCAAGCCCTTGTTTTATACGCAAGCGGCTTTTCAATGAACCGAATTGCTCAGCGTTTTGGTGTCAGCGCAAGCGCTGTTTTGAAGTGGGCGGGCACCTTGGGAGGCTATGCGCCAAAATTTAGCCATCCCCAGAAGACAAAGGTATTGTCAAGGAAGTCAATGAATTTTGGTATAATGGGAGAGTTGTGAGATAAGGTAATTTTTGGTATAAGAAGGAAAAAATCAAGGCAAGGTGAAAGAAGTGTCGAGCACGCAAATAACAATGGTAAGTTTAGAAGAGTTAGTAAGTAAGGACCATCAGTATAGGAAATTTAAATCAATATTCAGCTTTAATAAGGTTAAGGATGAAGTGTAGCGGTAGAAAGTAAAGCTAACTAGAAGAGATACGGAGTATTACGGTTATTTAAATGTCTGGTGCTACAGTTTATGGAAGATATGTCTGATCGTGAACTTGAGAGGTATCTTGCAGATAGCAATGCTGCGAAGTGGTTTTGTGATTTTAGCTTAATAGAATCAACACCTGATCACAGGGTATTTAGCAGGATGCGTAAGAAGATAGGAACAAATCTGTTGTCAAAAATATTTGCAATTTTCAGAGATCAGCTACGAAGTGCAAGGTATATGAGTGAGGTACTTACGTTTGTGGATGCAAGTCATTTAATATCCAAAGCTAGTTTATGAGAGGAAAGAGACGAGGCAAGAAAGCAAAAGTTTGATAAGTTAAATAATGAAGTTTTTCCGAGTGCAGCAAAGGACAAGCAGGCGGAAATAAGTTTTGGTATGGATCATACTCCCCCTAACTTTTTTGAAGGGTCTTTAAAAGACCCGAAAGATAGACTATTTTATTAAAAATAAACAACAATGTTTAATGCAAATGAACCTTTCATCCTTAATAAATAAGATAAGAAAACTATTAGCTTTTCACGATTCCCGCGCAGAGACTTTTAAAACCTTCGTACTTATCGATCAGCGAAAGGTTCAGCATCCTGCGCTGATCCACAAGATGAACGCTCCACCTTCAATAAAATCCAAGCTTGAACGCGTCAGGTGTTTTTTTTAAAGGACAAGTAATTGATTCTGGACTCTTCTCAAAAGCCTTGATATCAAGCATTTGGGAGCCAGTTCCTAAAATGCATTTAATGCTCGATGGCGCCAATTGGAAGTTTGGAACGCAGAATATCAATTACCTCGTACTAGCTGTTAGAGTTGGAAAGATTTCATTTTCTTTGTTTTGGAGTAAACCAATTTAAGGAAATCTTTGGGTTCGATAAAATTCTCTCCTTTTCAGCTGATCGCGAATTTGTGGGCAAAGATTGGATCTCTTATTTGTGTGACCATAAGATCCCTTTTTTATCCGTATAAAAGATAATCCATTGGCCAACTTCGGCACTTCTAAAAAGCCTTTGAAGGATTTTTTTACTCACCTAAATACGGACGAAAGCCTCCATCTGTAACATGCTGGATGATCCTAGGGGGGGTATCGTAGGTAAAAAGATAAAGATGCGTACCTTGTCATTTGCTCAAGATAAAGACCGGGTACTAAACAAACAAAGATGGGATATTGAACGGCTGTTCAGAACTATGAAAACGCAAGGGGTTAACCTTGAAAATACCCCTATGAAAGATTTGGGAAGACTTTCCAAACTTATGACCATTGTCGCTGTTGCTATTTTATACGCTTTTATAACGGCCCTTACACAAGAATGTGCTTACAAAAAAACAGTCAGAGCGCCTTTCTATTCATCTTTGTATTCATACTTCACAAGGGGACTCAGGTGGATCAAAGATAAACTCTTATTCTTTGATTTCAGAGATATTTTAAACTACCTGAAAAAAAGTGAGGGGGAGTATGGTCAAGGAAGTCGATAAATTTTGGTATATTTAAAAAAAGAAGCAAAAAATTTGGATTTCTAAAGCTTGAATTTCTAAATTCTATGATCGTGCTGGAAAACGGTTCATCTATTGGCAATTTGGTGATCTCTCGAGTCAAACATTCAAACGACTTTTTGAACGATTATTATTTTATTGCAGAGATCATTTGGCAGGTTTTAATAAAATTATTCCAAGCTCCCGCCTATTTCAGGTAAAGATAAAACGTTTTCTATTAAACAAAATAACGCTCGACATTTCCATTGGTTTGCAAGATTTCGCCCCCCCCCCTTGCAAACACATGATCACTTGAAATGCTGGAGGTAACACTGCGTATTTTTGCGGCACTTCACGTTAATAAAACATTGAAAATCAATCATACTATCTTTGGTTAAAGATCCCCTTTAATTTCGCACCCTTAATAAAAAATAAAAAACAAATATGTATATTTATATTAGTAAAATAAAAACAGAACAATATGAAATTTTTATTTTTTTAATATTTTTTTTATTGCTAACATGAAAAATCTAAGTTTTGCACACCGATGCTCTATATCTTTAGACAATCAAAAAATTACAGAAAGACAGTATTTGAAAAAAAACACTCCATACACAACACTAGCAGATTTTTCTTCTTGGAATCTTCCTTTTTCCGTTTTAGGGCCTGATGCAAATCCTCTTAACGCCCTTCCTTCAGCTCTAGGCGGGCAAAGCCGAGTAGGATCTGGAAATTTAATGCTACTTTTCAAACATCAGTAGTTTTTTAGAGAAAAACAATCTTAAAAGACTTGCGATTATCGAAAATTAATACTTTCCAAAAAGATAATTTTTCTCGGTTGACATTAATCGTAATATACCTGTTCAATATTTTTATTCTTTGCAAGAGGCGCTATTTTTTTCTAAAAACGGGAGCAAAGGAAAATTGCTTCCTTTTTCTAGAACACTTCCAAATTGAAACAAACGCCCATCTTCAAAAGCAGGCGCCAAGATCTGAATTCCCAAAGGAAGTCCTTTATCAGAAACACCGCAAGGAACAGAAATTCCACAAATTCCCCCGACATTTACCGGAACTGTTAATACATCATTCAGATAAACGGTAACTGGGTCATTTGGAGCCTGAGAAAATGGAAAAGTCGTAGTAGGTGTTGTAGGCATCAACAATATGTCCACATCTTGAAAAATCCGTGCAAAATCATCCCGAATTAAGTGCCTAATACGCGTTGCTTTTCCGTAGTAGGCATCATAATTTCCATGAGACAAGATATATGTTCCTATAATAATCCTACGTTTTACTTCTGGTCCGAATCCTGCGCTTCGCGTAGCACAGTACATTTCTTCTAACGTTTCGCCAAAGCAGCGCACCCCGTATTTTACACCATCGTAACGCGCCATATTGGAAGCAGCTTCTGCACATACGATAAGGTAATAGCAAGGAAGGGAGAAAGAAACATAAGGCAAAGAAACCATTTTCGTTTGACACCCCGCATCTTCTAAGATCTCACGACTTTTATCCCAGCAACGGCGAATATCTTCTGGATAAGAAGCCTCGTAAAACTCTTTTGGAATTCCTACTTTCATTCCTTTTACAGATTGCCTTATGATAGATAATACGTCTGGGGGCGCTATAGCACGACTCGTGGAATCTTTCGGATCATGACCGCAAATGGCTTGAAAAATGTGTGCAGCATCTTCCACTGTACGTCCAAAAGGACCTGCTTGATCCAAAGAAGAAGAAAACGCCCCCATTCCATAACGAGAGACTCGACCATACGTCGGGCGCACTCCCACAATTCCACAAAAAGAAGCAGGTTGTCGGATAGACCCCCCCGTATCAGATCCCACAGACCCTAATGCCATTCCAGCAGCTACGGCTGCAGCACTGCCACCGGAAGACCCTCCTGATACACAAGAAGTATTCCAAGGATTGGCAACTGGACTAGTAAGAGTATACGTATTCATCGATCCCATACAAAATTCATCCAAATTGGTTTTTCCAAGAAATACCCCGCCGCATTGCTCTAAACGTTGCGTAACGGTAGAAGAATATTCGGGAACAAAATTTTGCATCATTTTAGAAGAAAAAGTCGTACGCACTCCTTTTGTACAAAATACATCTTTTATTGCCAAAGGAATGCCTTCCAGTATGCCACAGTTTCCCTTCTGTCTGCGAGCGTCGCTTTTTTTTGCCATATCTATGGCCAGATCTTCACAACACGTTATATAGGCATGATATGTTGAATTTAAAGAAGTCATGCGTTCTACATAGCACTGTGTAAGTTCTACACTTGAGATGTTCTTATTAGAAAGTTCTTGCTTTGCCTGAGATAACGTTAAGGATAAAATATCAGAATGCTTCATTCTACACATCTCCTAAAACGTTTGGCACAACACAATGCTCTTTCCGCTGCTTTGGAGCATTCGATAACAAAATGTGAGTATCAATAGGACATTCCGGAACATCATCCACCATGGGGCAAGCTAGCTCTGGTTCTTGTTGATGAACTTGAAGGCAAAGACGTTCTAGTTGTTCTACCCACTCAAATACTCGGCTTAATTCGTGAGAAAAATTCTTTACTTCTTCTTGGGTTAAAGTAATTTTTGCGAGTTTTGCAACTTGCTTTATGTCCTCTAAATTGACTTTCATGCTTTTTCTCATAGACTCTATCTAGTTAGCCAGATTTTAGAACAAAGCTTTAATTAGCACAAGAGGGCGATCAAAACATCAAGGTAGTTTATTTCTTAAAGTAACAACGGAGATTTGTTAACGGATGGATTTTTATAGATTTTTGTGTAATAATTTCTTGTTGCGCAGTTTTTTTATGCGTAGTTAATTCAATCAATTCTAGGTACGGAACTTCGGACTTTTTTATCAAGTGAGAATCAGAAAAATCAGTTAATCAAATATTAATTTTGGTATAAGAGCTTTCTTTCTGGTATCTTTTTTCGTTGTGTGGTAGTCTTAAGCGGGAATAATTTTATTTTTTGTTATGCACGGTATTTCTCATCAAACGCTTTCTGCAATTCTTGAACGCTATGAACGTCTAGAAAACGCGCTGCTAGAGGATCAGTTTTTACAAGATTCTATTAAATTGAACAAAGATTATGCGCGGATGACACCTCTTGTGGAGTGTGTTCGCAAGTGGTTTCATATACAAAAAGAATATGACGACTTGCTAACGGTTCAAGATGAAAATGACGAAATGAAAGGAGTGATAGAGGAAGAAAAAAAAAATTTACGTCAATCCTTAGAAGCATTAGGTTATGAAATTCGCGTTCTTTTGCTCCCTAAAGATGAAGATGATGCTCGAGGAGCAATTTTAGAGATTCGCGCAGGAACGGGGGGAGAAGAGGCGGCATTGTTTGCAGCAGATTTAATGCGAATGTATATGCGTTACGGAGCATTACAAAAATGGCAGGTAGAGGTGTTGCATGTTCATCACAGCGATCACGCAGGTGTCAAAGATGCTGGGCTTTTGATTCAAGGCAAGGATGTATATGCTCAACTTAAATTTGAAGCAGGAGTGCATAGAGTACAGCGTGTACCAAAAACAGAAGCAAGTGGACGTATTCATACATCTGCTGCTACTGTTGCCGTTTTACCAGAAGTAGAAGATGTTGATATCGTTATTGACGAAAAAGATATTCGTATTGACGTGTTTCGCTCTAGCGGTCCGGGCGGACAATCTGTAAACACTACGGACAGCGCTGTACGTATTACGCATCTTCCTACCGGAATTGTGGTAAGTCAGCAAGATGAAAAATCTCAGCATAAAAATAAAGCAAAAGCGTTAAAAGTGTTGCGTTCTAGGCTGTATGATGCAAAAAAGCAAGAAGAAGAAATGAAAAGAAGTCAGTCTCGTCAACGTCAAGTGGGAAGAGGGGACAGATCAGAACGAATTCGCACTTACAATTTTCCTCAAGGACGTCTTACTGATCATCGCATTAAATTAACGCTTCACCAACTTCCTGAAATTTTGGAAGGAGACGGATTAAAAGAGGTTATTTCTGCTTTAATGACTTACGCAAGAGCAGAACAATTGGCAGAGCAAGAGACGAATTTTTCAGAAATTGCGTAACAAAAAAGTATAAGAGGAGCAATCAAAAAATACATTCAGTATAGTTAAAAGGAAAAAGAATTTTTCAAAGACGAACTGCAAAGTAAAATGAGTCTGCTACCATACTCGCCCTCACTTTTTTTCAGGTAGTTTAAAAGATCGCTAAAATCAAAGAATAAGAGTTTATCTTTGATCCACCTGAGTCCCCTTGTGTTCTTGTGTAAGGCCCGTTATAGAAGCGTATAAAATAGCAATAGCGACAATCGTGATAAGTTTGGAAAGTCTTCCCAAATCTTTCATAGGGGTATTTTCAAGGGTAACCCCTTGCGTTTTCATAGTTCTGAACAGCCGTTCAATATCCCATCTTTGTTTGTTTAGTACCCGGTCCTTATCTTGAGCAAATGACAAGGTGCTCATTTGTTTTTGCGTTCCCCTGATCTTCCATACCTTATACTTGCCCCCTGCGAGAATTTAAGTCTCCCATGTAGGTTTCTGGTGTAACGACATCCACTTTCATTACGGGCTCTAAAACTTTTGGTCCTGCCTTTGCTGCTGCCTCTCTAAAAGCAGCTCTTCCTGCGATTTCAAAAGTTAAGGTGTTTGAATCAACGTCGTGATAAGAACCGTCTATCAAAGTTGCTTTGAAATCCACTGATACTATAGTAATTTAGGTTGAATTAGGTGCAATTAAAGGAAAGAGACAAAGAGCTACAGCAACGATTTAAGACAAAGGGCAATAGAGTATTTAGATGAGGGGGGAGCGGGCATAAGTGTTGAAAGTGTCAAAATAAATGTTTAACAGCATTGAAATCCCCTCCTGAAATAATAATTAATGTTTTAATAAAAGATTTCTCTAGATCTAATGTAAATTGAAATAATGGAATTTTGAAGCCATGCAGTTTCTTTCTAGCCTTGTATATTAAAAATAATAAAGCTGTAATCAGAATCATATAAATATACACTTTCATACCATTTAAAGAATGACTCAAAAAATGCTTATATCCAAGATTTTGTTTGATAAATTTAAAAAATACTTCTATATTCAATCTCCTCTTATAAAGCTCTGTTACATCAAGAGCTGGCATATCAAATAAATTAGTTAAAAACCAAATTTCATTCCCCTCCTTATTCAATAATTTGATTACCCTTAAATTGGTATCAATACATTTATGCTGCTTATCGTAAAAATTGATAATAATATCTTCTTTTACATTGGATTTACTCTCGTTCTTTGATATAATTTTGTATTTTCTACCTATTGTTAGCCTTGTAACAAATTTATAGTCTTTCTCTTCAAATTCGCGATAACTTGTACTCTTGCTTATTCCTCTATCAAATAACACCACATCTTCGTTCCCTATTTTTGCTTCATTTATAGCCTTAACTAAAGACCTAATGCTACTAGGTAGAGTATCTTTTAGGCCTATAGTTACTAGTTACTTTGATTTGACTATCATTAAGCTTACCGCCTATTTTTAGACCATCTTTCACCATCTATCCTGATAAATTGATAATCGTGGAATCAAATCTATGAAGGTGCTTGCTTCCTTTTGAATCTATTTCATACTCAACCTTACTCACTAAATCTTTATATATTCCTTCAAAATACTCCCATTTGATTACTTTTAACCGCTTTGAAATTCCACTATATGTTGCTTCAATGCCACTTTGCATTGATCCAAACCCTTGGTTGATTAGCTTTTCTAACATTCTTAAACGAGTTTTCTTGCCAAGGAGTATTAACCTCAGCAAACCTTTGAATAGTTATTCTCCGGTGATTTTATTATTATATCTATTGACATCGTAAAGTTTTCCTAGTCTCTCTAACCATATATCAATACATCATTATAAAATTAAAACTTTATACTCATAATATCTATCTCAACCACTTTCAACACTTATGGGGGAGCGGGGTATTGAAGCATCGCAACCATTTAAAATAAGTGTATCGGCGATAGGCATGTGGAATAGAAAAATGGCATAGAAAATACAGACAAAAAAGCTGTTATTTTCCTAATAGGCGTGCTTGGCTCAGAAAAAAAGATTGAACTTTAGGAAAGCTTGAAAAGTACGTCAAAGAAACCCAAGACATGACCTTGAAAAAAGCTGCTCAAGAATTTGGGGTACAATTAGTTACTGGTTAAAAAGATTAGGCTATAGCTTAAAAAAAAGCATACTCCCCCCTCACTTTTTTTCAGGTAGTTTAAAAGATCGCTGAAATCAAAGAATAAGAGTTTATCTTTGATCCACCTGAGTCCCCTTGTGTTCTTGTGTAAGGCCCGTTATAGAAGCGTATAAAATAGCAACAGCGACAATGGTCATAAGTTTGGAAAGTCTTCCCAAATCTTTCATATGGGTATTTTCAAGGTTGACCCCTTGCGTTTTCATAGTTCTGAACAGCCGTTCAATGTCCCATCTTTGTTTGTTTAGTACCCGGTCTTTATCTTGGGCAAATGACAAGGTACGCATCTTTAATCTTTTTACCTACGGCCCCCCCTAGGATCATCCAGCATGTTATACAGATGGCGGCTTTCGTCCGTATTTAGGTGAGTAAAAAATCCTTCAAAGGCTTTTTAGAGGTGCCAAAGTTGGCCAATGGATTGTCTTTTATACGGATAAAAAAGGGATCTTGTTGTCACACAAATAAGTCACACAAATAAGTGATCCAATCTTTGCCCACAAATTCGCGATCAGCTGAAAAGGAGAGAATTTTATCGAACCCAAAGATTTCC
>NZ_BAUP01000003.1:0-1514 GCF_000648275.1 Holospora elegans E1
TAGTACGAGGCAATTGATATTCTGCGTTCCAAACTTCCAATTGGTGCCATCGAGCATTAAATGCATTTTAGGAACTTGCTCCCAAATGCTTGATATCAAGGCTTTTGAGAAGAGTCCAGAATCAATTAACTTGTCCTCAATTACTTGTCCTTTTAAAAAAACTCCTGACGCGTTCAAGCTTGGATTTTATTGAAGCTGGAGAGTTCATCTTGTGGATCAGCGCAAGATGCTGAACCTTTCGCTGATCGATAAGTACGAAGGTTTTAAAAGTCTCTGCGCGGGAATTGTGAAAAGCTAATAGTTTTTTTATCTTGTTTATTAAGGATGAGAGGTTCATTTGCATTAAACATTGTTGTTTATTTTTAATAAAATAGCCTCTCTTTCGGATCTTTAAAAGACCCTTCAAAAAAGTGAGGGGGAGTATGATAAAATTCGTAAATTTCTTCTATTTGTTCTTCTTTCGATTTTTTATATTTTTGAACCAAGATAATAAGGGCAAGTAATCGTTCTTCATTTATTGCTGATTGTATTAAAATTCCCAAATCTTCCAAAGAAAGAAAAAAAAATCTTTAGCAATCTTTCGTAGAGTTGGCACTGTAATGCCCATAAACTTATCGGTTTGAGCATAATCTCCTGGGCCTGTCTTGAAAAAGATCGACGCTTTTTCCGGACTTGAATCGATAGAGTCCTGTAAAATTTTTCGTAAGGATTGAATCGTACTAGACATGGCATCTTTCATGATTGATAAGCCATTGTTTGCGCGTAATACCACCACTGTATCCCCCAAGAGCACCGTTGCTATTAATGACACGATGACATGGTACAATAATAGAAAATTGATTTGCTGCGTTAGCATTTGCAACTGCTCGGTAAGCCTTACTCTTTCCAAGAGCTGACGCTTGAGCCTTATAATTCCGAGTCTGTCCATACGGAATACGCATAAGTTCTTCATAAACAAGATTTTGAAAAAGGCTTCCCAGAAAATGAAGTGGTGTCATAAATTGCCTGATCTTTCTATCAAAATAGAACTCTAATTCCAGTGCAACTGATTCTATTAGGGCAGTGCTTTTTTGGATAATCACTGCTTTTGTTGCACGCTTAAGCCTTTCAATCTTACGTTTCAGCCCTTTTCCGTCAGCAAACTCTAAAAGGTAAAGGTTTGTCTCATCAGAAATTGCAATCATGGGGCCAAGTTTTGTGTCAATCCAAGAGGCTTTTAAGCTTTGCCTGTACACTCCTTCATCAGAGATTTTATCTGAATGCAAAAATATTTTGTTTAAATCAAAAACGCTATTCATACTATTATGTTTTTTAGATTAAAAGAGTCAAACATATACCTCATTTGAGCTTTCTATGCAAGAAAAATTTTAGACTTTTAACCAAAGATAGCACGATCAATTTTCAAAGTTTTATTAACGTGAAGTGCCACAGAAATACGCAGTGTTCCCTCTAGCATTTCAAGTTATCGTGTGTTTGCAAGAGTTTTTCGACGAAATTTTGCAAACCAATAGAGG
>NZ_BAUP01000002.1:0-1319 GCF_000648275.1 Holospora elegans E1
ATTATTTGTACCGCAGCCCCCTCGAACAAAACCGCTTTTAAAGAAATTTTAACATTCACAAAATTTACATACAATCTTTTTTAGAGACTTTTAAAAGACTTCCTTTACCTATTCTAACAAAAAGTATCTTTAGTTAAAAGCTTCGGTTTTTTACCTTTTTCGCCCCATTCTGTATCTTTGCAAATCGTTAGCTCTATACCATTTTCATCACTATATGCAAGGCTTTCAGTTGATATGCCCTTTTATAGCTTCTTGATAGTTACTTCGTTTTTTTCGCGTATTTTTACATAGGTAGAGGCTTTTTTTATAACTAACTCCTAGCTTTTTTAACCTTCCGTATACAGAAACAAATAATTGCGTTAACTAGCTTTGCTGTCTCAGCTCATTTCTTATCTCTATTGGCTTGAACTTAAATCCTTAGCTTCTCTGGGGCTATTTTACCCTTACTCCCTAACCGTGGGGTAGACCTAATTATCCCTTCTTTTTGTGTCTTACCCCCCGCCTACTTACTCTGCTTTTACTAACTTTAAATACTTTGGATGTCGTTTTTTGATCGTTACCAACTTTAATATATCTTATTACTCGCTCCTTTAGATCGAAGCAATTTTGTTTCTTTGTCATTTTCTATTAAAGATATCACCACTCTGTCCCATTTTTCAAGCTAAATTACTATAATACAATCAATACATGGAATTACTCATCATTAAAAGGTTGTTTAGGGAGGTATTGCAGTTTATACTCATGCTGAATGAAATTGTTTAAAAGTTTAATTTTATGTGTTAATAATTTTTATTATGCAAAGATTTCTGAAAGAAGAAGATCGTGTTGCGTTAAGAACGCAGCAGATAGGATTACGGCAGTTTTGTTATCAGGGTGGAGCTCATCAAATTGCTTGGGCTCTTCTGATTGCGATCGTAGAAGAGTATAAGGAAGATCAAAAGTCAATAGTGTCAAGCGGGGGATCTGTAAGCACGCTGAATATTTCACAAACAGCGAAACTTATCGCACATTTGGAAAGCCATAACGTATATGAAAGCAAGCGATATTTGCGGCTCGTGTTCTTGAACTCTATGGCTGCGATTCAAGGCAAGACGTTGCACGCCCATAATTTTTCATTTAAAAAGGCAGCAGCACGTCCCGTAAATACAGCCAAGCAGGAAGCCTTTATTCAACGGTGATGACCACACCGCCAGAGGATGCCCCCTTCCTGTTTGGTGATGACATGCCCCCCAGCATGGCAACGAAAATCACCTGTCAGGCACCCCCATTTCCACGACGGCCTACACGCATGAACCTGATGGGAGCCTTAGATTTGACGG
>NZ_BAUP01000001.1:0-674 GCF_000648275.1 Holospora elegans E1
CCCCCCATAAGTGTTGAAAGTGGTTGAGATAGATATCAGGATTATAAAGTTTTAATTTTATAATGATGTATTGATATATGGTTAGAGAGACTAGGAAAACTTTACGATGTCAATAGATATAATAATAAAATCACCGGAGAATTACTATTCAAAGGTTTGCTGAGATTAATACTCCTTGGCAAGAAAACTAGTTTAAGAATGTTAGAAAAGCTAATCAACCAAGGGTTTGGATCAATGAAAAGTGGCATTGAAGCGACATATAGTGCATATAGTGGCATTTCAAAGCGGTTAAAAGTAATCAAATGGGAGTATTTTGAAGGAATATATAAAGATTTAGTGAGTAAGGTTGAGCATGAAATAGATTCAAAAGGAAGCAAGTACCTTCATAGATTTGATTCCACGATTATCAATTTATCAGGATAGATGGTGAAAGATGGTCTAAAAATAGGCGGTAAGCTTAATGATAGTCAAATCAAAGAACTATAAAAAATAATCTACCTAGTAGCATTAGGTTTTGCACATCTCAATCTGAATCAAGCGAAGATATAGCTTTAGTTAAGGCTATAAATGAAGCAAAAATAGGGAACGAAGATGTATTGTTATTTGATAGAGGAATAAGCAAGAGTACAAGTTATCGCGAATTTGAAGAAAAAGACTATAAATTTGTTACAAGG